>JBIPNH010000210.1:0-2558 GCA_044373665.1 Bacteroidia bacterium | reverse complement strand
GTTTTGAATAGCTGATAATTTTGATGCTGGCAAAATTGGTTTAAAGGCAATGCTATTTTTTTTCAAAACGCCCAATGGCACACTTACAATTACATAATCTGCTTCAATTGAATTTCCGTTTACATTCACCAATGATTTTGTTTCATTATAATTTATTTCTGTAACGCTACTGTTCAATCTAATATCCAAACCTTGCCCTAAAAAATCCGCCACTTTATCGTAGCCATTGATAACAATTACATCTTTTCCCGAAAACGCTTCATCATCATAAAAATGTTTTGAAGATAATTTTGAAATATCGCCACCTGTATCAAATTCCAAATAAGCAGAAAGCATATATTTCCATAGCCTATTGTTGGCTTGTGTAGGATATAATGAGTTAAAAATAGTTTGAAAACTCTGTTGTTTTGTTCCTGCACTTCTAACTGCTTTTAGGGCGTTTTCAAATTGGGTATATTGGCTATCAAGAAAAGTGTCGGAATAAGTCGTTCCGTTGTTGTCAAAAACGGCAAGATTATCGTCATCTGTTAGGTAGGTATTTGCCCCTGCTTGCGAAGCTAATTTTGTTATTGGGTTCCCATTTGGTCCATGTATCCAACTAGCACCTTCGTCAAAAGCAATTCCCATACTTCTGTCTGTTCTAATACGTCCTCCAATTTTTTCTTGAGCTTCTAACACAATTACAGTGAAGTCTTTATCTTTTAATTTTTTTGCGGCTGCAAGTCCTGATATTCCTGCCCCAATTATAAGGACAGTTTTACCATTGGGATTTGTAATGTCATCAACTTTGCTATAAGAAGCAAATAAATTGGGCGCGAGTAAAACCAGTGGGATGGTTTTTAAAGTATCTAAAACAAATTTTCTTCTTTCCATAAATTTTTATTTCACAAACTCAATTATTTTAACTCAACAAGTTTGGCTCTCAAACATACATTCATAAAAGCGGCCGAAGTCCATAGTTGGGATCCCGAACCTGAAATTAAACCTGAAGGCAAGGGTACTTTTTCGTGAAAAGAACCAAATCCGCCCCATTCCTTATCTCTTTTTTCTGAAAATTTAGTTCCCATTGTTCGTGCCAGTAATGCAGCATTATAACCTGTATAATCTTTACCATCGGCGATTTCTTTAGCCTGCAAGAAAAAAGTATCGCAAAATGGCCAGGCTGCGGCATTGTGATCTCCTGTTCCTTTGTCTAAAAAAGGATGAATTAATGGCGTTCCAAATTGATTCGATGGATAATTTTCTATTGCTTTTCTTGCCGTTTCTCCTTTTACAATTCCAAATAGAATTGCAAAAGCTGTTCCCAGATTGTGCTGGTTGGGCAATACTTTTCCGTTTCTGTCTTTAAAGTAAGTAAAAGTGCCATTGGGCAAAAGTAATTCTTTGAGAATAGCCTTTTTGAGTGACTCGGCTTTTTTGGTCCAAGCTTTAGATTCTTCGGGTAAGTTACATTTTTTAGCAGCATTAGCCAGTGAAAGCATCGCTTTATAATACAAACAATTGGTTGAGGTACTTTTTATTAATACGCAATCAGCTTGAGAATAACCCTCTGGATAGCCCTCGGATTGCAAGTCCTGAAAGGTATTTTGACCTTTGTATAGACCATCCGATTTATCATACCAATGAGCATAAAATAGCTCGAAATTGTTTTTTCCGTTGGTATAAAACCAATTCCAATCGGCAACTTTAGGATGGGATGTAAACAAATCATCAACTGCCCAAATCCAAACTACATCATCGGTACGACGGGTGATACTATTACTTTTGAATTGCGCCATTATTTGTTTTCTATCGTCAGTAATTACTTCCCAAGGAGCGTCAATTTCTTTAATTACCTCTTCTGTTGAAACTTTGTATCCCATTTTAGACACCACATTTCTCGTTACCCGAAGTGAAGTCATCATTTCTTTGGGATACAAAGCATTGAGGCCCAAAATTCCTGCATAAGAAATATCACGAGTATAAACTCGGTCAGTGTACCGTCGTCCTGCGGCAAAATAAGTCCCATAATCATTGGTAATCAAGTTGAGCTCCACATCATTAAGTGCTATTGCCCACATTTTTTTGAATAGGGGCGTGGCCTCTGCTTTTAACGCAATAGTATTTTTTGGGCTGACACTGGGTAAATCGGTCGTTACAAATTGTCCTAACCCATCTTCTAAGGAATTGACTTTTAATACCAATGGATCATTCTCATATACCAATTTTTGACTGTATACTGAGGTTGCAACAAAAAAAATAATTATCAGAATTAATGTAAAATGTTTATTCATTTACTAGTTTAAATAGATAAACAAATAAACAAATTAAAATAAAAATGCAATCATTCAAAAAGTGTCATTCAGTTGTTCTTTTTGTTTCAAATAATAAAATATTTGAAACTTTTTTGACTCATAAATGAAACTTTATCAACTAGTCTAGTTTAGATGGTTAATTAATTTTACATAATAGTAACATAGAAAAAACAAGCAAAAATAATTATTATGAAAAAACAATTACTTAATAGAAAAAAACTAATGCAACTTGCACTAACCCTTTGTTTGATTTTGGTGAGCGCT
>JBIPNH010000101.1:0-8447 GCA_044373665.1 Bacteroidia bacterium | reverse complement strand
CCGACTATTGGAGAATTTATTGCACTTAGTCTAGCCCTAAATAGTTCCCCCATTTTGTAGGCATTTTCGGTTAATTGTTCCTCTTGTATAACTTTAAGAGAAGCGATAGCAACCGCACATGCCAATGGATTACCTCCAAAAGTACTTCCATGTTCGCCAGGGTGAATAACATCCATAATAGATTTACTAGTTAATACAGCCGAAACGGGCAATACGCCACCACCCAATGCTTTTCCTAAAATCAAAATATCAGGTTTTACATCTTCATAATCGCATGCTAATAGTTTTCCAGTTCGACCAATCCCCGTTTGAACTTCATCGGCAATAAACAGTACATTGTGTTCTTTACACATCTGATAAGCCTTAGATAAATAACCTTCAGAAGGCACCACTACACCCGCTTCACCCTGAATGGGTTCCAACATAAATCCTGCTACATTTGGATCTTTTAAGGCAATAGCAAGTGCGTCTAAATCATCATAAGGTATAATTTCGAAACCAGGCGTAAATGGACCAAAATTATTAGAGCTTTTAGGGTCAGTACTTGAGCTTACCGCAGCAATGGTTCGACCCCAAAAGTTATTTTCTACAAAAATAATTTTTGCTTTGTTTGACTCAACCCCTTTGACCTCATAAGCCCATTTTCTACAAATTTTAATTGCAGTTTCGCCACCTTCAACTCCTGTATTCATTGGCAACACTTTTTCGTATGAAAAATAATTGCAAATAAACTCGGAATATTCAGCCAACAAATTATTATGAAAAGCCCTTGAAGTCAATGTTAAATTTTGAGCTTGACTAGTTAATGCGTCAATAATTGCAGGGTGACAATGGCCTTGATTAACTGCACTGTAGGCAGACAAACAATCAAAATAAGACTTTCCCTCTACATCCCACACCATAATCCCTTTTCCTTTTTGAAGAACTACAGGTAAAGGATGATAGTTGTGTGCATTGTAAAGATTTTCCTTTTCAATAAAATACTGACTGTTTAAAGAGGTATGATTCATAATACGTATAGAATAAATATGCCCTCCAATTTGAATTGGAGGGCACAGATTAATTTTTTGTTTATTTAATTTAAGCTTTCGCTTTTGCGCCTAATACTTCAACCATTTTTGCGCCAATTTCTGCAGGAGATTCAACAACATGAATTCCACATTCACGCATAATTGCCATTTTTGCAGCTGCAGTATCGTCTTTTCCACCAACTATTGCACCAGCGTGACCCATTCTTCTACCAGCAGGAGCAGTTTGACCGGCAATAAATCCAACAACGGGTTTAGTACCGTGTGCTTGAATCCATCTAGCCGCTTCAGCTTCCATACCACCACCAATTTCACCAATCATTATTATACCATCCGTATCTGGGTCGTTCATTAACATTTCAACCGCTTGTTTGGTACTTGTTCCAATAATTGGATCGCCACCAATACCAATCGCTGTACTTTGACCTAAACCAGCTTTAGTTATTTGATCAACTGCTTCATAAGTTAAAGTTCCTGATTTAGAAACAATACCTATTCTACCTGGATTGAAAATAAAACCTGGCATAATTCCAACCTTTGCACCACCTGGAGTCATTACACCTGGGCAGTTTGGACCTATCAAAGTACAAGATTTATCACTTAAATAATCTTTAACTTTAATCATGTCTTTAGTAGGAATACCTTCAGTAATACAAACTATTACTGCAATTCCAGCGTCAGCAGCTTCTAAAATAGCATCCGCAGCAAAAGCAGGTGGAACGAAAATAATAGAAACATTAGCACTTGTAGCATTAACAGCTTCCTGAACTGTATTAAAAATAGGTTTATTTAAGTCGGGATGTAAGCTACCACCTTTACCTGGAGTAACACCACCAACCACATTTGTACCATATTCTATCATTTGAGAAGCGTGAAATGTACCTTCTTTACCTGTAAATCCTTGAACTATTACCTTTGAGTTTTTATCAACCAATACTGACATGACTTGTTTTTATTTTGTTGGCGCAAATATACATCAAATTAACTAAAAAAAATCAGGATATTTTTATAATTTCGCACCTCATTATTCTTGACTATCAAGTAAACGAACCATAAAATGAATTTTCAAACATACTCTGAACAAATAGAATCTGCACTTGCAACACTTGGCTTAAACCCAGTAGAAACAAGATGCGCAGACGAAGGACAATGGATGATTTTTAATGGAGAAACAGAAATTTACATTGATTTATGGGAAAATGAAACCGACAATCCTTGGTTGTATTTTGAATCGACAGAACCTTTGTTTATGTTTCAGATTATTGCACCAATTTGTTTAATGCCTGATGATAAATCTACAGTATTTTATGAAGAATTATTGCATAATAACTTGAATATGCTTTATGGTTCTTACACTATAAATAAAGACCAAAACATGTTGGCAGTAAAATACAGAAGACCAATGAAAAACCTCAGTAAAGAGGAGCTTATAGACTTAATAGAATGTATCGGTTACTACGCCGAATCAACTTTTGAAATTCTCAAAGAAAGATACCCTATTCAAAAAATCGCTCAAGAAAATTAATTTTTTTTTCGACTAAGGCAACCTTGATAGGTATAAACACCTCTAACCAATCAGAAATTAGAAAGAAAAATTGTGTAAATGGCAGATTTCAATACAGAACAACTAAACTTACTTTTAGCTCAATGTATTGACAATCAATCAAAAGCACAAAAAAAGTTATTTGACATATTAGCTCCAAGAATGTTTGCAATATGCTTACGTTATGCGCAAAATAGTGATGAAGCCAAAGATATTTTACAAGAAGGCTTTATAAAAGTATTTGCCAATTTAAATAAATTTGAACACAAAGGGTCGTTTGAAGGATGGATAAAACGAATATTTATCAATACAAGTATTGAATTTTACCGAAAAAACCAAAAACACAGTGTTTTAGATAAATTAGAACCATACAACGAAAAAGGCATTGAATCTGATGTACTTTCTCTTTTGAAACATGCGGATTTAATGAAACTTGTTCAATGTTTACCCAACGGATACAGAACAGTGTTCAACTTATTTGTGGTTGAAGGATACAGCCATGATGAAATTTCTAAAATGTTAAATATTTCAGAAAACACCAGCAAAAGTCAATTACATAAAGCAAGACATTTCTTACAAGAGCTAATATTAAAACAAAATTTAAAGTGAGTAACAAAAACGACATACAAGCATTTGACCAGATTTTCAAAAATCAACTGGAAAACGCGTCTATAAATCCTCCTGCAGGATTGTGGGAGTCTATTGCCTCGCAAACTGCTCCAATAAAAACCATTTCAACTGCAAGCAAATGGAGTGCGACTTGGTTAAAAGCAGTTTTAGTATCAGGCACTATCACCATAGGTTCTATTGTTGTTTATCAATACAACAAACCTGACCTTACTATTGAAAAAAACAGTCCAATTGTATCAAATAAAAACGAAACAATAAACACTTTACAATCTGAAGTTGAAGCATTAGACAAAGGAGAATTAACAACAAAAAACGCTGCTTTAAAAAACAACAAAACAGACATAACGTTAATCACCAATGAAACAAAACTTAGTGATGAAGTTAATGAAAAAGGAGACAATAACAATTACAGCTCTAACAAAACTATCCCTACACCAGGTGTATTAAACATCCCTAATAATATTATCCCTGAAATTGTTAAAAGTACAAAAATTACAGCGCCAGAGGTTTTAGAAACAGATAATAGTCAACCAGAAAACTATACAGAAATAGCCCCTTCAACGGAAGTAGAAACAAAAACTACAATTGCTAGTAGTGTATTAAACATCCCCAATGTAGTAACGCCTAATGACGATGGACTAAATGACACCTATTTTATTGAAATTCAAGGAGAAGAGTATTTCGAGATGATTATTTACAATGGAAAGATGGAGAAACTATTTGAAACAAAATCGAAATACAAGGCATGGGATTGCAAATTGCCAAATGGCGAATTGGCTCCTGAGGGCAACTACACGGTATTCTTAAAATATAAATTTCACAACCAAGAATTTGAAAGTCAATATATTAAACTTAAGGTAATAAAATAAGATTTGGAAAAAACAAAAAATGAACATAATATGCAAACTGAAAATAGTATGAATAAAATAAGACAACTAGTAAAATTTGGCAAAGGAGTAGGCGTACTGATAGCCTTTCTTTTCGTCCATTTTGGCGCTAATGCGCAATGTAGTATCACCGTATCAGGGGCACCCTGTGTGGGCGAACCAGTGGTGTTTAATTGTAATTCCGTAGGTGCTTCCAACTACAATTGGAACTTCAACGGTGAGGGTACTAACACTACGTTATGTAACCCAAGCTTTACCTTTAACTCGCCAGGACAAAAAACCATAACCCTTTCTTTGAGATTGGCTAATGGAAGTACATGTACCGCTACTTACACCCTTGATGTTAAACCAAAACCAATTATTAACGTAAAACGTATTGTGAATCAAACACAGTGTTTTGCCAATAACAGTTTTTGTTTTACTGATAGTAGTAAATCAGGCGAAGTTGGTGGTCAAATTTGTAGAACCGTCATTGTATTTGATGATGGTACTCGTTACTCATTTTCAGGCAACGGACCTCGTCAATTTTGTCATTCATTTGGCGATCCTGCCGGTGGAACATACGGTATGACTATAGAAGTTGAAGACTGTAATGGTTGTTTAACAAAAACTAGATTAAATGCGGTTGCAATTGTTCAAGCTTCTTTAGGCTTAACATTTACATCACCACGTCCACAAAGATGTGACAGCGTTCAATTGTGTGTTACCAACAATTCAACTGTTCCATTGTCTCAAATCACTTCATTTAGATGGGATTGGGGAGATGGTCAAGTTACAAACGGTACTTCATCAACCCCTCAATTTTGGGGAAATCCAGGTAATAATCCTAACCCACCTATCTGTCATTGGTTTTATGCTCAAGGACCAAATGGAGGTAATTTCAATACTAAACTAACTGTTACATCTACCTTTGGTTGTACTGAATCATTTACATTTACAGCTTCTGCTACTAACTTAATTGTTAAACCTGTTATTATTGCTGATAGAGATTCCGTTTGTTTTAACGATAAAACCATACAATTTAGACTAAAAAATGGTGCTGTTCCTTTGGCTACTAATCCAGTCTGGAATTTTGGTAATCCTCCAAGCGGACCTTTAAATATTGTAAGACAATGGACAGGAACTCACGCTGCATGGGGATTAGGACCATACAAAATTAATTTCTCTTTCCAACATCCAATTCCTGGTTGTGGTAAAACCGTTTATGATACTATTTTAGTAATTGGGCCACAATCTACAATTGAAGGTGCACCACCTTCAGGTATGAAATGGTTAATTGATTCATTAAGATACCAATGTGTTATTAAGGATACAGTTAAATTCTGGAACTTCTCTAAATTCTATCACAACGATAAAGACATGACAGATGATGATTCTGTGATTATCTTAGCTAAAGATAGTATAATGATTAATAAAACTACAGGTGCTATACTTGATCCTACAACTACAGTTTTCAATCCATCTTCACATGAATGGGTAAAACCAGGGTTTAATGCGCCTTTAATACATGGTTTTAATAATAGACCAAATGGACAAACTTCATTAACCCATCACAACCAACAAAGGGGTAATGACTGTACTATTAGACTTTGGGATTTTGATGACGATTATTGCGAAAAATGTACTACGGATACCAAAAATGGTGTAAATATTGGCAAAAACTGTAAATACAGTAAGGATACATTGCCACAGCACTGGTACACTCCTTGGGATTCATTATACCAAACTAACTTCGGTTTACGTTCCGAAAGTGTTTTCAGATATGATAGAGATTCTGGATTATGTTTCCAAAGAAGAATGTGGTCAAATGACTCAGTTGCAATTATCAGAGATACTTTCTTATTCTATGGTGATAATCCAATTGGAAATAAAACAAAAGATTCTTCTGTTTTTGCTAACATAGACAATAAAATAAAAGTACCATCAGGGGTACAAGGAAAAGCAAGAATTGACATTACCATTGCTACGAGGGTTTATGTCCCTACTGGAGATACTTTATTTGTAGACCCAAATAACGGTTTCCCTCCTAATAGATGGATAGGACAACGATTTGTGACTTTACAACCCGGAACTACATTGATACTGAATTCAAAAACAGATAAAATATTATATCACTATTGGATACAAACGATTCAAGATACCATTCCTTTACACTTGGTTCAACCATGGCACAAGGTATGGAAGAAAGATGTAATGAGAGGCTACCAAGCAGGTGACAGTATTAATGCTGATGCTCACCGCCAAAAATTCTACAGTGGTGATGTTGTAAGATGTTTCAATGTACGTTTAAAACACGTTGACGTATGTCACCCATTAAAGTGCGAGCATGAAGCTGTTGCTTCTTTAGCTTTACAACCACCAAGTGCTAAAAAATTACGTAAAGAAGGTGTTTTATGTTTAGGTGGTGCACAACAAACGTATGGTATTACTTTTATATTGGAAGATACTAAACCTGGTTGTTCTAGAACTTGGGCTGAAATAAACTACGATACTGCTTTAAACAAAAACGGTTGGTTGCCTTTAATTGGTCCTAACTTAGGTGCTGGTCAGGTTGCTACAGGTAGTTTACCTCCTGTAAATCCTCCTTACTTAGGTTATAACTTAGGTGGTCCAGCTCCAGGTCGTTTCTCAAAACAATTTACAGTTGATGATATTAAAGATACCATTACAGGTTATATAAACGTAGGTTTAATTGTTGGAAACGGTATGTGGACTAATAATTTAAACAATGGTATTAACCCAAATACATGGGGTTATCCTACAGGTTGTAGTGATACTGTTTATTACAACAAATTTGCACGTTTCCCAATCTTAGATAATAACTTTAGAATTATTAAACCGAAAGAAGGTGAAGCGTTTACTAAAATATGTAGAAAAGATACGATTTGCTTAACAACTAATGTTTGGAACAGATCATATGTTCCGGATGTTGCTGAAGCATTATGGACTTTAACTGGTGCGAACGTAGGTAAATTCTACAATCAATACTACATATTGAGTGCGAGTGAAAGATACCAACGTTTCAAAACAATTCACCCTGACACTCCATACTTAGAAGATCGTTTACAAGTTGTAAAACAAAGTTTCTTTGATGGCAGAACTGTTACTTTAGACAGTCAAAACTTCAGAGTTGCTAAAGTAACTAAATGGCACACTGAAGCAGATATTACGCCTGTGTTTGATATCATTAAAGCTATTTTAGAGTTTAACAATATCGACATCTATGAATTAACCCCTGCTCAATTAAACGACATTATCTGGAATGGTCAAGGTCAATTTGGCAAACCATACACTGGATCAAGAGGTTGTTTGGATACAACAGGATTTGGTAGATTTATTAGATTCTATAAAGTAGCTGATGAAAAACAAAGTTTACATTACAGAGATACTTCATTAATTCCAATTGAGAGAGTTAAAGGATGGGATGGTAAAAATTATAATGCCTATTGCTTTGTTCCTCAGTTCTCTGGATACTATGTTGCTAACTTTGGTTTAAGAAGTACTGCTCCTGAAAACTGTAACAAAAGCACAGGTACAGCTAAAAAGGTTATTGTTGGTTTCTATGGTGTAATGAACTACACAGATACAATTATCTGTCATGGTTCTGAAATTGTCGCTGAGCCACAATTTAGATACTTTGAAGTATTCCCTGAAATAACATTCCGTTTATTAGACCCTACTGACTATTGGAGAACTAGAATTTCAGAAGCTGGTAACCCTAATAGAGAAACACCTACTCGTTGGGATTTAAACAAAACTGATGATGGAACACATCCTCAATCTATTTTTGGTGGTTTCCCTTACGGTGCCTCTGGTTTAGGTAATCCTCAAATTAGTTTAGGTGGAGTTCAACGTCCAGGTAGTTTATATTACAATCAAGACACAGGTCGTGTTTACACAATCAGAACTGCTGCTGGTGACAGTGCAACTTGTCGTGATACATTCACTCAAGACATCTATGTAACGGCAGTAAGAGCTAAATTTGATATTGACCAAAAACGTCCTCAGTGTAATACTATTATTGAGTTGTTCGATTCTTCTTATGTACAAGACCCATGCATGGATAAATTAAAAACACCTTGTGATAGAATCATAAGATGGACTATCAACTGGGGTGATAAAGCAAGTAATTCTATCAATAACTTCTTTAATGTTTTACCAACAAGTATAGGTCACGATTATACTAGAAACGGTAGATTTAATATTATCTTAGAGGTAGAAACAGCTCTTGGATGTATTGACAGAGATACAATGGAAATATACATTCCTGGTCCTATTCCATTGTTTGATACTTTAATTAACAGAAAATACTGTGTTGGCGAAAGAGTTGATTTCTCTAACTTAAGTACATACTTAAGA
>JBIPNH010000209.1:0-2575 GCA_044373665.1 Bacteroidia bacterium | reverse complement strand
AATAAAGGTCATCAATGCCACATAGTACATTGGTGCAGAAACACCATGCATAAAAGGGAAATGGGTAAAAACCTCATCCGCCAAAGGCCATGTTTCTATAAACTTAAATCTAGAAAAACCATAAGCGCCAAGAAATGCCGAGAATGTTAAAGCATCTGATAGGATAAAAAACCACATCATCAATTTACCATAACTTGCTCCCATTGGCTCATTTCCGCCTCCCCAAGTTTTTTCATTATTTGCAGTAGTAACTGTCGATTCCATATTAAATATTCGTTAAAAAGTTCCCAAATTTACGTTTTTTTCTTATTTAAAGAAATATAAAAACAAAAACAAATAAACCCACAAGAAATCAAGAAAGTGCCAATACATTGCACCTAGCTCAATACCAAGGGTTTGAGTTGAATTGTATTTTTGTTTAAAATGATTATAAATTACAATTAAAAGCGAAATCAATCCTCCAAAAAGGTGCGCCATGTGAACAATCGTCACAATGTATAAAAAAGTAGTGGTGATTGTACTCTCACTTCCTGTAAAGAAATAACCGCCATCTACAATTTGTCTGAAGCCTACAAACTGCAAAACAACAAATCCAATTCCAAGCGCTAAGGTAGCCAAAAGCATCAACGTAGTTAAACTTCTGTTGTCTTTTTGTATTGCTTTTTTAGCAAAATGAAAGGTAATACTACATCCTAAGATCACCGCCGTACTAAAATAAAAGGCAGTAGGAAGTTGAAAATCTTTCAACCAATCCGCTCTAGACTTACTAACTACAAAAGCACTAGTTAATCCAGCAAACATCATAAACATACTCACCATAGCGAATAACAAAATCAACTTGTAGGATCTTGCCGTTCTTTTATTGTGATCTTCAATTGTCATCTCCATAATTAACGCAAAAATTTATCTATTATAAAAACTAACTGTAACAAAGTAATATAAGACACACTTACTAACATGAGTGTTCTAGCTGCTTTCGCTGTTCGCAATTGATACAATTTAACTGCATAAACCAACATCCAAATTCCTAAAAACAAAACAAACACGGCCGCAATTGGAGTAATATAAAATTGAGGCGAAACGATAAGGGATGGAAAGAACACCGGAAACAGAGAAGCTATAATCAACCATACGGTATATAAAATAATCTGCATGGCTGTTCCTTTATCTTTTTTACCCGTAGGCAACATAAAAAACCCAGCTTTTTCGTAATCTTCATACAAAAACCAACCAATCGCCCAAAAATGTGGAAACTGCCATAAAAACTGTATTAAGAACAGCGTTCCTGCTTCAATCCCAAAATCATTGGTAGCCGCAACCCAACCCAACATAAAAGGAATCGCTCCAGGAAAAGCACCAACCAAAACTGACAAAGGAGTCAAGGTCTTTAATGGAGTATACACACTGGTATATAGAAATATAGAAATCGCCCCAAACATAGCCGATTTAGGATTTATCGTATACAACAGCGCAATACCTAAAACAGTCAGAGAAACCGCTACTAACATCGCTGTACTGACTTTCATTCTTCCAGAAGCAACCGGACGATTCTTAGTACGATCCATTAAGGCATCTAAATCCTTTTCAATGACTTGATTAAAAGCATTAGATGCGCCCACCATACAATAACCTCCAATGGTTAATTTCAACAGAATCATCCAATCCAGAGAGTGAAAATCGACCACTCCCAGCATAAAACCCGCTATTGACGAAAAAACAACACTAACAGCCAATCTCGCTTTAGTGATTTCAAGAAAATCGGTATAGATAGATTTAACAGAAATTATGTTGGTTGTTTTATCCAATGGGGTTTATTTATATTTTTTAATCCGGTGCAAAGATACTTGAAAATTCACATTACTTCAAAACAAAATGCTGAAATGGTGTGAATCTAATTCTGCTAACGCATTTCTAAGTATTAATAATCAAAATACCAATTAAATAGATCCGCACGCAAACCAATACTAAACCAATTCGTATTTTCCTTGAACGTGGACGCCGTATTTTTGGTTGGATCAAAATTGCGATAAATATAACTGCCGAAGAACTTCAAATTGGTCGCAGGATTAATCAAATATCCTGCTTGAAAATCAGCAATTACAATCATCGTTTTATTCCCTTGGCCAATGTTCACCTTCGTATCGAAAGGACGATTGTCATCGTAATCTTTATAGATATTCCCTCCGTAATTAAAATTATTCTCTAAGGAATCAAAATCTAATCCACGTTGCCCAAAGGTGATTTTAGCATCTGCAAAATACCTGTTTCTATGGTAACGAGCTATCGCAATACATTCTTTAAAATTACCGCCCCATTGGTGCCCTATACTTTGATTACTGTGACCATAGTTGGTCATCGGATCACTATGAGAATAAACATAAGGCCGCACATGATTGTATTCTAATTGGAGTAGAAGATGATTTACATTAAATGCATTAAAATATTTGACCCCTATTTGGTATCCAAACTTGTTCTTCCAACTTTTTTCTTGTGCCTGAATATCTCCAAGGGAAAACTCATCTAATAAAAACTGAGAATACAGATTGATTTGGTTGTTCCACTTGTATTTACCAGA
>JBIPNH010000208.1:0-2618 GCA_044373665.1 Bacteroidia bacterium | reverse complement strand
TTTGCCACCGCCTTTAATCAAAATCTTGGCAACTGGAGCTTGAATTCTAATGTTGATATGGCCGATATGCTAAAGGATTGCGGTATGGATTGTAACAACTATTCTGCTACACTTATTGGGTGGAGTTCAAAATCTGCTACTGGCAGATCACTTGGTGCTACTGGCATAACTTATGGTTCATACGCATCTTCTGCTAGAACCACTTTGACTGATACTAAAGGATGGACCATTAGCGGTGATGGAGTAGGTGATTGCACAGCTCCTCAGGGTTCAGTACAAATGATAGATTTTGGTGGATTTATTAAACATGATGTTACTAATTTAGACAAACCATTGAATGTTTATCCTAATCCTGCTACCGACTTTATTAACTTGGAATTCAAAGGAATTGCTCCTTCTACTTTCAATGTGTTAGTAATGGATATGTCAGGTAAAGTTATCATTAAATTAGATGGTGTTCATGCAGAAAGCAATCAATATACTTTACCATTGAATGGTATTGTAAGTGGTATGTATGTTGTTAAATTGTCTGATGAATTAGGAAATACAACAATAAATCGTTTTAATATCAAATAATATTAACCGATTTGACCTGTCTTAAAAAAGTACAGGTCGCACTAAAAAATGCCTATTAACTTTCTTTCTCCCGAGATTAAAAATAGAAAGTTGATATCGTTAATAAATATAAAAACTGCTGCTCGAAAGGGCAGCAGTTTTTATTATATATAGAGTAAGTGAATTAAAAAAAACTAGATGTTGTTTTAAACACCATCATTTATTTGCATAATTAAATCTTTAAGAATGTCTTTCCTTTAGTGTGTAATAGGAGCTTGGTATGGTATAGTGCCATCTTTCAGACCAAGGGTAAAATGGTTATAAATTTTTTTTAGGAAATACCAACCGTTTAAGTAAAAGAATATCTTTGGAATAAATTTGCCATATCAAATTTAATTACTATTGAAATTAGCAGAGTTACTGAAAGAGCTTCTGTTCAAAATAAGTCTACATCCTATAATTAGTACATAGTCGGCATTTTATAGAGGTACAGGTTTTAATGCTCTGCTTGTACCTGCTTATTTAGTTGTTGATAGTAATACTACTGACCCGTTTCCATTTGACAACAATACAGTTTCAATTGATGATAACAATGCTTACAATTTTACCTAAGCCCAATATCATTATTAAAATGTAGAAAGCCGAGAATACAATTTGCAAACCTGCTTTCATTTTTATTACATACTATTTTAGATTATATCACATTTTTTAATCAGTAGTTTTAAAATGTTTTGATGAGTAAGAACTCATTAATTTAATACATTTAAATTAATTTAATGAAAATACGGGGTGAGTATAAACACTATATTTTACTCATTTTTTCAAATTAATGTACTATAAATCAGTTAATTTTATACAAATTTTTTATTTAACAAACTAATTTACATGGTTTGTGAACTAATTTACTTGGTTTATGAATTTGTTAGGATTATATACCTATGGTTATTATAGTTTTGCACAAGTTTTATACTTATAAACACTAAATTTATATTTATAAACTAAAATACTAAATACAAATTAAATCAAACAAAAAAAATGAAAAAATCAATTTTTAAACAACCCGATGTCTTTACGACAAATCAAAATCTTACGACAAAAAATTATTCACAAATCGTTATGAAACAAAAAACAGCATCAAGCTATGCAAGATTTTTTAAATCTTCTATTTTAAAATGCAGCAAAACACTACTAGCATTTCTTTTTACTCTGTTTTTTGCAGGAAATTCATTTGCACAAGCAGGTGATTTCGTCACCAAATGGAATTTAGCCACCACAGGTACTGGTGCTAACCAATTAAGTTTTGGTACCGCAACCAGTAGTGGCAACGTAAATTACTCTTGGACAGAAGTAGGCGGTTCACAAAACGGTTCGGGCACCTTCTCAGGTAGTTCCTTGACCATTACAGGTTTGCCAGCGGGTAAAACCATTATTTTGCGTATTGAACCAACCAATTTCCAAAGAATTATCATGACCACTGCAGACAATAGAAGATTATTGGATGTAGAACAATGGGGTACAACGAATTGGACTAGTATGGAATCCGCATTCAAGGGTTGTCTTAACTTGAACATAACTGCTACGGATGTTCCTGATTTGACTTTGGTTAAAACCATGTATGGAATGTTTAGGGGTTGTGCAAAATTAAATGGCCCTTCCAATATCAATTCATGGGATACCAAGAACGTTACTAATATGTGGGACGTGTTTTACCAATGCAACGTCTTTAACCAAAATATTGGCAGCTGGGATGTAGGGAATGTTACTTCAATGCTTAATATGTTTCAACAAGCCAAAGCCTTTAACCAAAATATTGGCAGCTGGAAAACAGCGAAAGTTACTGATATGCGAGGCCTGTTTAATCAAGCCTCCGCCTTTAATCAAAATCTTGGCAACTGGGACTTGAATTCTAATGTTGTTATGGGAGACATGCTAAACAGTTGCGGTATGGATTGTAACAACTATTCTGCTACACTTATTGGGTGGAATTCACAATCTGTTACCGGCAAATCACTTGGTGCTACTGGCAGAACTTATGGTTCACATGCCTCGGCTGCCAGAGCCAA
>JBIPNH010000100.1:0-8638 GCA_044373665.1 Bacteroidia bacterium | reverse complement strand
CTTCTTGTGAATAATTTCTTAAGATTCTTAAAATTCTTAAGTTTTCTCCTATTTGCGTGTTTGTCATAATTAGAAGTTGTTTTCACAAAACTAGGAGATTATTGGGTTTTATTTTGTTCAAGATTGTGAAAGGGGCAATATTTTTTAAGAAAGTGCCAAAATATTTTATGAAACTAGAATAGGGTAGTGTTTTGAGAAATTTGCAAGTAATTATCTTAAAAGACTTAATGTGCCTCTTTTAAAGTGTTTTTTTTCTTGCAAATCTATAATTGTTAAAGAATACATATATACCCCTTCTTGACAAGTTTGATTTTTAAAATTTCCATCCCAAAAAGGTTGTTCATTGGTTTTTTCAAAAATAAGTTCGCCCCAACGATTGAATATTGACATTTTAATGGATTTAGCATTACTGATAATAGGCTGAAACAAATCATTTATTCCATCATTATTCGGACTAAATGAATTAGGAATATACTCTACCAATTTTAAACAAGGTGTAAATTCTATTGTATCTGAATTAAAGCAATTGTTGTTTTGGATTCTAACAAAATAAACACCAGGTTCTGTCACAATTATGCTGTTTTGAGTACTTCCATTACTCCATAAATAACTTTGTGCGAACGGAGCTCTAAGTAATTGATCTTTGCAAAGAAAAGTATCTTCACCAATAAATACATCTGGTTTTGGCATTTGATTAACATAAATTGTGTCTGCATTATAACAAAATGGATATTGAGCTTTAACCCAATAAGCGCCTTTTGAATAGACGTTGGTTATGGCGCCCGTATCGTTGTTACTCCATAGGTATTTCATGCCAATAATTGGGGTTATTTCAAGTTGAACTTTATTACAAAGAACCGTGTCGGGTATAATGCTAATTTTGGGAGGTGGAATTTGATTTAAATTAATTGTGTCGTATGCTTCACAATAATTGTTTCCTACTACTTTTACATGATATAAACCTTGTTGATCTACTGATATGTTGTAGGTTGATTCCCCAGTATTCCATTTGTAGTTTTTATGACCTAAACCTGCATTTAATTTTTGAGAGAAAGCATTGCAAAAGACAGTGTCATTGCCAATAAAGATATTTGGTTTAATCCCTAAACCTATTTTTATTGTATCAGATAAGTTGCAAAACTTGTGTTGGTATGTAAGTGTATAATTGCCTGGAGTATCAATGTTTATTGATTTTGTGGTATCGGTTGTGTTCCAAAAGAAAGAAACATTGTACATGTTTTTATCTTTAATTAATAACCTTGAATTGGGGCACAAAATAGTGTCATTGCCTAAATTAGGCCTAGGTTGATTAATAATATTAATGGTTGAAAATATAACAGTATCAGTGCCACTTGGTAAACTAACAGTGGCTGAAACATTAAATAATCCTAAATCTTTATAAAGATGTTTAATTGCATGTTTGTTGGTTTGAATTGTGTTTCCATCGCCAAAATGCCAGACTATTTTTGTAACATCTGTGTTTGCAATTTTAATTGATGCAGAATCCGATAAACAAGTGGTATCAGTTATTATTTTAATGGGATAATAAATTTGCGATTGAACACAATTGGGCAAACCACGGATTGATTTTGATGAATGAGAAATTGTTTTTAAAACTCTAAATTCAAATTTCGTTTTTAATTCAAAACTATCTGGACTATTTATAACACTCAAAGCAGAATCAAAATCCATTGCTGCGTATATTTTCCCATTAGGAGCCAATTGTAAACTAAAAAATCTATTGTAATTTATCGTATTAATTTTAAATCGGATTTTATTAATATCAATGTTGTTCTTTATTGAATCTATGGGTATTTGATAAATACCATTTTCCGAATTATAAATACTAGAAAAATATAAAAACTTTTCATTGGGCGAAAATTCACATCCATAAGCGTGTTCACTAGATTTTAATCCAAGAATAATTCTTCTGTAATTGCTAATTAATCCACTTGAGGGGTTAAAATCTAAAAAATGAATGTAACTGTAATCAGTATCATTTTCATGAGAACGAAATTCTGTATAAGCCAAATATTTGCCATTAGAGGAAAACTTCATTTGCCCTATCCCATAGCTTGTGTTACGCCCCCAATCTGTGCCATCTCCAACTCCAATTTTATTTGTGTTAATTTTATGAATAATTGGGACTGACAAGCCATTTTCTGTTAACTTGTATAAAAAAATAGAATCAGAATAATACTTTATTGATGCAATCCAAACATCTTTTCCATTTTGATTATTAACAGCAGTTAGTTTTTCACTAGAGTGTTTAAATAGAAATTTATTTTTTTCTATCACTTCTCCTAGTCCATTGTTTAGGCCCAAGTTAACAATAGAGTAATTAATTCCATTACTTATCTGAGTAATTGGAAAATGATAAAAATTATCAGAAGTAAATATGTAATAAAGATTAGAGTTGCCGGGTTGTTTTACAATTAATGCAGATTGTGTACTTGATATTCCACCTAATAAACCAAAGCCATTTTCCATTGTATCATGGTTTTTATTCCAAACTGTAATACCATCAGTATAAAACAATAAATTTCCATCGTTATCTGAAATTGATGAACAGCCTTCAAAAGCATTCATTTGTGATTTATTATGAATAGTGTCAGATAATTGATTGAAATCTATAGAAGCATTCTGACCAAAACACCAATTGTTATAATATTTTTGAGTATAAATATTATTAGCAAATATTAATAAGAACAAAGGCAATATGATGTTTTTTGTAATCAACAATAGTAACAAATTTAATAAAAGATTTCTGTTATTACAATTACATTTTGTTACTCGATTCGTTATTATTTGTAAACTACAAACAATCAAATTGAAAAATTGCAATATTTGAGACAGTAACAGTATCTTTTATTTGTATACCATTTGTCCATCCTGGACAAAAGTTTTGTGGTCCTAAAATTTGGTAAGTTGAATTTCCGTTATTTATTAATGTTTGAAAATCTCCCTATGGAAAAAATTCTGGTGTTGTAGTAGTTAGAATAAAGTTTCTATTTGGACATTCATTAAAATTGGTTTTAGAATTGAATATTTCATAATATATATTTGATTAAACAATACTACAAATCTCAAGTTAATGTAAAACAATAACAAAAGTAATATATAGCTATGAGTCTATCTTTTATAGCTTATAATTTGGTTTCTATTTTTTTCAGTAATTGTAAAATTTCGTTGAGGGTTTTATCTTGTTCAGTGATTGGTTCTTTATTAAGTATTTGTGTTTTGTCAAATGTTATAATGAAATCTACACTAACCCCCAATTCTTTAGATAATTCTGTTAAACAGCTTAATGGAATATCAATCTCACCTTTTTCTATTTTTGAGAGCCAATTTTGTGTTTTGCCTAACTTATTTGCCAGACCTTCTTGTGAATAATTTCTTAAGATTCTTAAAATTCTTAAGTTTTCTCCTATTTGCGTGTTTGTCATAATTAGAAGTCGTTTTTACAAAACTAGCATATTATTTAGTTTTATTTTGTTCAACATAGTGAAAGGGGCATTATTTTTTATGAAAGTGCCCAAATATTTACCCAATGGGCGTTTTTCCCTTTAAATGTTGCCTTTCTAGCTATCGAGCAATTTATAAACTTATATAAATTGTTCCAATAAAATTTAAAATTGGCATTACAATCCAAAAAGAGGACTATAACAAAAAAGCAAGTAAATCATTTACTTGCTTTTTTGATAATCTAAAATCTAAAATCTAAAATCTAAAATCTAAAATCTAAAATCTAAAATCCTATTCTCCTGCAACACTTGCTGACAGGTATTCTCTGTTTAAACGAGCGATATTGCTCAAACTAATTTCTTTAGGACACTCTGCACTACAAGCACCTGTATTGGTGCATGAGCCAAAGCCTTCTGCATCCATCTGATTCACCATTGCAATGGCTCTTTTCTTAGCTTCAGGTTGTCCTTGAGGCAATAACGATAATTGTGATACTTTGGCAGATACAAACAGCATGGCACTGGCGTTTTTACAAGCCGCCACACAAGCACCACAACCAATACAAGCAGCGCTCATAAAGGCTTCGTCTGCGATATCTTTTCCAATTGGTAAAGCATTTGCATCTTGGGCATTACCAGTGTTTACACTCACAAATCCACCCGCCGACATAATTCTATCAAAAGAACTTCTGTCAACTGACAAATCTTTCAAAACAGGGAAGGCAGCTGCACGCCAAGGCTCTACAACAATAATGTCGCCATCTTTGAAAGAACGCATGTGTAACTGACAAGTGGTAACAGCGTCTTTTGGTCCGTGTGGTCTGCCATTAATATACATACTACACATACCGCAAATGCCTTCACGACAATCGTGGTCAAACACTACAGGCTCTTTGCCTTCGTTAATCAACTGTTCGTTAAGTACGTCAAACATTTCTAAGAATGACATATCCTCAGAAACATGGTCTAATTTATAAGTTTCAAACTGACCTTTACTTTTTGTATTTTTTTGTCTCCAGACTTTTAATGTTATTTTCATCTTTAGGGGATAGGATTAAGGGATTAGGATTAAGGGTTTATTTTATTTGTAAGTTTTGTAATAAGTGAGGATAGCATTTTTTGAATTTCTATAACTAGTTCATTTGTCTTCACAGTTGAGTTAACATCTATAAAATTAAGTCTTTGTGAAAGATAAATACCAGATTCTAATTCATGAAGAGAGCCATTGGCAATATTAAGGGAATTAATGTAGGACTTGGTTGAATTTCGGCTATGACCTTCAGCAATATTTAAAGAGATTGAATTACAAGCCCTTCTTATTTGATTGGTTAAACCATAGATTTCTTCTGAAGGAAAATTCATTGTAACTTGATAAACTTCAACCGACAAATCAATGGCTTTTTGCCAAACGATTAAATCTTTGTATGAATTTATTTTTTCCATTTAATTACAATTGTTTTATCTATTTCCCTACTCCCTAATTCCTACTCCCTATTTCCTACTTATAGCTTCTCGCTGCAATTTTAATATTCTCGTATTTTAATTCTTCTTTGTGTAATTGCCATTGGGTATCTTGTGTCATTTCCCAAGCAGATACAAAACTGAAGTTCTCATCGTCTCTTAATGCTTCGCCTTCTTCGGTTTGGTATTCTTCTCTGAAGTGACCGCCACAACTTTCGTTTCTTTCTAATGCATCTTTACACATCAATTCACCCAATTCAAGGAAGTCGGCTACTCTGCCTGCTTTTTCTAATTCGGTGTTGAATTCATTCACTTCTCCTGGTACACGAACATTGGTCCAAAACTCATTTCTCAATGCTTGAACATCAGCAATTGCTTTTTTCAAACCAGCTTCGTTTCTTGCCATTCCACATTCATCCCAAATTATTTTGCCCAATATTTTGTGGAAATAATCTACAGATTTAGTGCCTTTAATATTGATTAATTTGTTCAATCTGTCTGCAACTTCTTTTTCTGCTTGAACAAAAGCTTCATGGTCGGTTGGAATCGCTTTTGTGCGGATATCAGTACTTAAGTATGCGCCAATAGTGTAAGGAATTACAAAATAACCATCTGCCAAACCTTGCATTAAGGCAGAAGCACCCAATCTGTTGGCACCATGGTCGCTGAAATTAGCTTCTCCCAATGCGTATAATCCTGGTACAGTTGTCATTAAGTTGTAATCTACCCACAAACCACCCATAGTGTAATGCACTGCAGGATATATTTGCATTGGCTCATTGTATGGATTAACCCCTGTAATTTGCTCGTACATGTCGAACAAATTGCCATATTTTTCTTTAACAACGGCTTTTCCAAGTTTGATTAAAATAGATTTATCTGGATTGGTTAAATTTTGTTTTGTCGCTTCTATTTTACCATAACGCTCAATCGCAGCAGCATAGTCTAAAAATACAGCTTGACCAGTTTTGTTTACACCATAACCAGCATCACATCTTTCTTTGGCAGCTCTACTCGCTACGTCACGAGGAACTAAGTTTCCGAATGCAGGGTATCTTCTTTCCAAATAATAATCTCTGTTTTCTTCAGCAATGTCATTTGGTTTTAATTTACCTTCTCTCACTAATTTGGCATCTTCAGCATTTTTAGGCACCCATATTCTACCGTCATTTCTTAAAGACTCAGACATTAATGTTAATTTAGACTGATGGTCGCCAGAAACAGGAATACAAGTAGGGTGAATTTGAGTATAGCAAGGGTTTGCAAAGAAAGCACCTTTTTTATGCGCTTTCCAAGCGGCAGTAACGTTACTTCCCATCGCATTGGTTGATAAGTAAAACACGTTACCATATCCTCCGGTACACAACAAAACAGAATGTCCGAAGTGTCTTTCCAACTCACCTGTGATTAAGTTTCGGGCTATAATGCCTCTCGCTTTACCTTCTATAGTTACAACATCCATCATTTCATGACGGGCGTACAAGGTAACATTTCCCATACCAACTTGTCTTTGTAAGGCACTGTAGGCGCCTAGTAACAATTGTTGACCAGTTTGTCCAGCCGCGTAAAAAGTACGTTGAACTTGAGTTCCACCGAATGAACGGTTGCTTAGCAATCCACCATATTCTCTAGCAAACGGTACACCTTGAGCCACACATTGGTCGATAATGCTTGAGCTTACTTCAGCCAAACGGTGAACATTACCTTCTCTAGCTCTATAATCACCACCTTTGATGGTGTCATAAAACAAACGGTAAGTACTATCGCCATCATTTTGATAGTTTTTAGCAGCATTGATACCACCTTGAGCTGCAATAGAGTGCGCTCTTCTTGGAGAATCTTGAAAGCAAAAAGCTTTTACTTTATAACCCATTTCAGCCAAAGAAGCAGCCGCAGAAGCACCAGCCAAGCCAGTTCCAACTACGATAATCTCTAAACTTCTTTTGTTCGCAGGATTAACCAAAGGAACAGAAGATTTGTATTTAGTCCATTTTTGATCTATTGGACCTTCAGGAATTTTTGAATCTAATTTATTAATTGACATTTTTTAGATTGATTTTTAATGGTTGAAAAGTAAAAAGTAAATTGGCATTGCAGCAAATAGTATTGGAACGATAATACCAAATACACCAATTCCAATATTTTTAATTAACTGATTGTATTTTTTATGGTTGAGCCCTAAGGTTTGGAATGCGCTTTTAAAACCGTGGATTAAGTGAAAGGCAAGAGCCATCATTGCAATAATATAAAAAATTACCACATAAGGATTTTTGAAAGCATCATTCACTACTGCATATAAATCTTTCACAATCACTCTTTCGAAACCTTGTTCCGTGAATTTTTCTATTTTACCATTAATAACTCCGTCGTAGGGGTAGGCAGTGATTTCACCATCGGTTAAATTAACGTGATAATCGGTGTATGGAACTTCGCCAAATTTGTATTTAGCCCAAAAACCAGTCATGTGTAATACGATAAAAACAAGAATAATAGTTCCTAAAAGCCCCATATTTCTACTAGCCCAACCGCTATTTGCTTTTCCATCAACCTGAGCATAAGCTACAGAACGGGCTTTTTTGTTGTCGTAAACCAAATAAATTCCCCAAAAAGCGTGAAATAAAATGGTGGCATACAAGCCGTAAGAGGTAAATTTAATTAATGGGTTGGTTGTCATGAATACGGCATATTCATTGAAAGCAAGGCCATCATCATTTTTGAATAATTGTAAATTTCCGGTCAAATGGACCACTAGGAAAGTACATAAAAACAGACCGGTTAGGGCCATTAATAGTTTTTTTCCGATACTTGATTTTAGAAAACTCGATAACCAATTCATATCTTTTCTTTGTAATATTATTTAAGGTGCAAAATTATTATTTTATTTCTTATAATCGTTCTAAATAATAATTCTTATTTACATTTTAATAAATAACCCATAAAAAGGCAATATGTTTTGTTTGATAATGAGAGTATTAATAAAGAAGTGCGATGTATTAATATCAATAATAACATTATATTTGCCGCCCTTGTCCCTAAAAATCAAAGTTTGCCATTTAAGTTCGGTCCATTATGCAATGGATACTAGAATTTTTTATAAAATGTGTCAGGCATTGAAGGAGAATTATGAAGTAGCTTTAATTGCAAATCATCCCAAAGAAGAATTTGTAAACGGAGTTAAAATTGTACCCTTCCAACCATTTAAAAACAGAAACATAAGAGTCTTGTTTTCATGGTTATTGATGTTTTTTAAAGCAATCAAACAGAGAGCAAGTATTTATCATTTTCACGACCCTGAATTAATTCCTTGTGGCATTTTGTTGTCAATGATGGGTAAAAAGGTAATTTATGACGTTCACGAAAACATAGCAGAAGATATTTTCGACAAACCATGGATTAGGAATCAGAAAATGGCTTATCGAATATTTAATTTTTTTGAAAAGAAGGCGGTTAAAAGATTTCATTTAATTTTGGCGGAGAAGAGTTACCAAAAAAGATATGAGTTATTGAATGCAAATTTTTCGGTGGTGCTTAATTACTGTGACATAGAATTTTTTAAGAAGTTCGAAAAGAAAGATTTTAAACAACAATTGAATTTGTTTTATATCGGTATAGTATTGGAGAATAGAGGGATATTGGAAATAATTGAAAGTGTAAAACAGTTAAAGGGAAAAGGGATGCATGTTAATTTTCATGTGGTAGGAGAGTTGTATTCC
>JBIPNH010000099.1:0-8803 GCA_044373665.1 Bacteroidia bacterium | reverse complement strand
ATATTCACAAGAAGGACTGGCAAATAAGTTAGGCAAAACACAAAATTGGCTCTCAAAAATAGAAAAAGGTGAGATTGATATTCCATTAAGCTGTTTAACAGAATTATCTAAAGAATTGGGGGTAAGTGTAGATTTCATTATAACATTTGAAAAAACACAAATACTTAATAATGAACCAATCATTGAACAAGATAAAACCCTCAACGAAATTTTACAATTACTGAAAAAAATAGAAAACAAATTATAAGCTATAAAAGATAGACTCATAGCTATATATTACTTTTGTTATTGCAATGATTAATTTAGACTTTAAAAAAATTATGATATGGATTTCTACAGTCCATGTCATTTTATTTTCTTTAAAAACTAATGGGCAAAATCCTATACAGTTTAAAGAATTTCCAAGTCAATTACTCCATGAATTTAAGAATGAAAGTGAATCATTAATAAAGAAATCAAATCAATTTTTATATATTATTGAATTAATTCAAGGTTCAAAGAAGTTAAATTTGAACAGATTTAATTTTGAAACCACCAATAATACAAGTAAAATTATTGATTTAAGAACTATTGATTTTGATGGCATCATTGATTTTCATATAGTTGATTCAACTATATACTTTTTATCAAATAATGGTAAAAAGGTATTAATATTTAATGAAAATAGAAATCAATTAGAACGAGAAATCAAGGTCAATAACCCTCACTCTACTCTTTTTGACTATTCAAAAATTTATGTTTATAATCAAAATGTGTATCTAATATACAACATTGACATAGCCTTAAAGTTAAATAATTATAGTAACTTTTTTATTGATTTATTAGATACCCAAACAAAAACTATTAACCCAATTCACAATCAATACTTAAATGCAAATGTATTCCAAGTCTCTAATTATCAGAATTTTTACTTTCAAGAAAACTATTGTTATTTAACAGAAATACTAACTGGCCAAACAATATCAATAAATTTAAAAAATACCAAAACTGATACAATTTTTAAAAACATTTTTGATAAAAACTATTCTAAAACAAACAGAGTTTCAAAAATAGAAAAAGACAACATTAATATAAATTCATCGAATCTTTTAGATACTATTAATTATTACTTTGACAATGAAGTAATAACAACTAATTTAAATATTGATGCTAAAAAATTAGTCTTAATTACGAAAAACCATAAAAATCTTTTCAAAACTATCTTTTATGAATTTGATTTAAACAGTGAAAAATCAAGCACATTTTATATGACAAATGAATTTGACAGTTTAATTGATTATTCCCCCAAATTAAATCATGTATATTATAATGGCAATAAATTTATCCAAGTTTTTAATATGTATGATTTTAAAACTAAACAAATCAATCTACACTACAAGGTGTATATGAAACTATAAACCCAAAATTTGTTTTCAAAAAAGGTAACTTAAAATTAAGCAACTTTTTATTTCGTTTATTCACAACATTTTTTAGATTAAACAACATACAAGTTAGCCTAAATTATCCTGATATTTGCCTTATGCAAAACCACGAAATAGACTACAAAATAATTGGCGAAGAGATGCAATGCGTTGAAATTGAGCTCGACCCACAAGAATCTGCCATTGGTGAAAGCGGTAGCTTTATGATGATGGATCAAGACATTCAAATGGAAACCATTTTTGGGGATGGAAGTGCCCAACAAAGTGGATTATTAGGCAAATTAGTTTCGGCAGGTAAACGTTTATTAACTGGTGAAAGTTTATTTATGACTGCCTACACGAATACTGGTTATGGCAAAAAGAAAGTAACCTTTGCAGCTCCTTACCCCGGAAAAATTATCCCTATGGATTTGTCTCTTTTACAAGGTAAAATTATTTGTCAAAAAGATGCCTTCTTATGCGCAGCTAAAGGGGTATCCGTGGGCATTGAATTTCAAAGAAAACTAGGCACAGGCCTGTTTGGAGGTGAAGGTTTTATAATGCAAAAATTAGAGGGAGACGGTTTGGCGTTTGTGCACGCAGGTGGACATGTTTTGGAACGTGAACTAAAAGCAGGTGAATTGATTAAAATTGATACCGGCTGTATCGTTGGGTTTGAACAAACCGTCAATTATGATATTCAGTTTGTTAGAGGTATTAAAAATGTAATGTTTGGTGGTGAAGGTTTATTTTTTGCAACATTGCAAGGTCCTGGCAAAGTATGGATTCAAAGTTTACCTATCAGTCGTTTGGCTTCCAGAATCATCAGTTATGGGGGATTTAACAGAAAAGAAGAAGGTTCTATTCTTGGTGGATTAGGTAACTTATTGGACGGAAGATAAAACTCACTCTTTTTCGCTTTATTTTATTCCTTTTATGACCCAAAAACTATTTAGGTTTAATAGGATATTAAGCCAAAAAAAATTAATATTGCGTTAGTAATTACAAGCATTTTGACAAAGAAAGAAAAGGTTCAATACATTATTCAAACGTTGGAGGAATTATATCCCGAAACACCTGTTCCTCTAAATCACCACGATGCTTATACGCTTTTAATTGCAGTCTTACTTTCGGCACAATGTACCGATGAAAGAGTCAATAAAATTACTCCTTTTTTGTTTGCTAAAGCTGACTCCCCTCAGCAAATGATAACTCTTAGCGTTGAACAAATTCGTGAAATTATTAAACCATGCGGATTGTCTCCTGCCAAATCTAAAGCTATTTTTGATTTAAGTCATTTGATATTAAACAATCACAATGGCGAAGTTCCCGACAGTTTTGAAGCATTGGAATTACTGCCCGGAGTCGGACATAAAACAGCCTCAGTGGTGATGTCTCAGGCATTTGGCGTACCTGCTTTTCCTGTAGATACTCATATTCACCGCTTAGCAGAAAGATGGAAACTGAGTAATGGTAAAAACGTTACCCAAACTGAAAAAGACTTAAAACGATTGATTCCAAAAGAACTGTGGAATAAAATCCACTTGCAAATCATTTTTTATGGTCGAGAATATTGCCCTGCACGTGGTCATCAGATTGACAAATGTATTATTTGCAATAAACTAAGTCAAAAATAATGAACGAATGTAAACTCATAGACGAAGGTTTAATGGCTTATGAATTGGCATGGCACAAGCAAAAACAACTTTTTAATGAATCCATTGCGTTAAAACTCGCTAATAAAAAACCGAAGCACCACCTTATCGTTTGTGAACATCCTCATGTTTACACCCTAGGCAAAAGTGCAGAAATGAAAAACCTGTTACTCAACAACAGTCAATTAATAGAAAAAAACATCGATTTATTCGAGATTGAACGAGGTGGAGACATCACTTATCATGGCCCAGGTCAATTAGTAGTTTACCCTATTTTTGATTTGGAACAATTGGGCATTGGTGTTAAGCAATTTGTATTTAACATTGAGCAATGTATTATCAATACCCTATCAAACTTAGGCATTGAAAGTGAACGTATAGATGGAAGAATTGGTATTTGGTTGGGAAAAGAAACCAAAAACGAAAGAAAAATAGCAGCCATAGGCATTAAATGCAGTCGACATGTGACTATGCACGGCTTGGCTTTTAATGTGAACACCGATTTGAGTTTGTTTAATAATATTATTCCTTGCGGCATTATCGACAAAGGGGTAACCAGTATCAAAAATGAACTTAGTCGGGAAATTTCAATGGTCGATATAAAAAATGAAATGATGAAAGAATTTTCGACTATTTTTGAAGTCAATATTCAAAGCCAAGACATTTAATTGAAAAATAATATTTAGGCACAAAACAACAAACACAACCCATTAAAAATGAAAAAAGGAACGATTATTTTATTGTCAGTTTTAGGTTTTTTTACATTAATAGCCTTTAACGGATGTAGCACATTCAACACACTATCAACCAAAGACGAGGCAGTTACTGGTCAGTGGCAACAAGTAGAAGTAGCTTACCAAGCGCGTATGGACAAGACTAAAAACTTGTTTGAAATTGTACAAGGTGCAGCTGACTTCGAAAAACAGACATTAACAGATGTTATTGCAGCTAGAAGTAAGGCAACATCAATCAATATTGATGCTAGCAATTTATCACCAGAAAAAATGGCTGAATTTCAAAAAGCACAAGATGCATTTGGAACTTCATTAGGCCGTTTAATGGCAGTAGCAGAACAATACCCGCAATTGCAAGCTGTAGGAGCGTTTAGAGATTTCCAAGCCCAATACGAAGGTATGGAAAACAGAATTGCAACAGAACGCAGAAGATTCAATGAGTTTGCACAAGACTTTAACACATCAATCAGACGTTTCCCAAGAAATATTTGGGCTGGACTATTTGACTTCAACAGAAGAGGATATTTTGAATCATCTGAAGGTGCTGAAGTTGCTCCAGATATCAAATCGATGAGAGAAGGCAAATAAGCCTTATTACGAAGATGAATGTCAGGTCATTTTTTACGGATGAGCAAAGTAAGCTCATTCAACAATCAATTGCAGATGCAGAGCGTATGTGCAGCGGTGAAATCCGTGTGCATGTCGATATGCGTTGTAAAGGGGATGTGATGCAAAGGGCAAAAAAAGTATTTGAAAACCTTAAAATGCATGAAACTGCTGAGCGCAACGGAGTATTAATTTACATTGCCTTAGAGGATAAAAAACTAGCTATTTTAGGAGATAAGGGCATTGATGAGAGAGTTCCTGAAGGTTTCTGGGATTTGGCTTACACTAGCATGCGAAAATTATTCGCGGAGGCCAATTACACCCAAGGTTTACAAGTCGGTATTGAAATGGCTGGGGAGAAACTAAGAACCTATTTCCCTTATCAAAAAGACGATAGGAATGAATTAAATAATGAGATGAGTTATGGGGAATAATATGATATTGGCAAGTCAAAAGCATTTAAAGGCTTGTTTTTGCTATACCTTATCTTTTTTGTTTTTATTTTTTGTTTCTCAGACTGTTTTTCCGCAGTCAGAGGGAATCCCTGAAAAGCCCAATCCGCCCCGTTTAATCAACAACCTTTCACAAGAATTTCCTAACTTTTTCTCAGCAGAAGAAACAGCTATCTTGGAATCCAAGTTAGAAGAATTGTCAAACACCAGTTCCAACCAAATTGTGGTGGTGGTTGTAGACGAATTGAATGACATGGAGCCATGGGCTTATGCCACAGAGTTGGGGCAAAAGTGGGGAGTTGGTCAAGGCAAGGAAGACAACGGCATTGTAATCTTAATTAAACCCACCAAAAGTGGAATTGGCAGAAAAACATTTATAGCTGTTGGTTATGGTTTAGAAGGTGCAATACCTGATTTAACTGTCAACAAAATTATTGAAAATGAAATTAATCCGAGTTTAAAAGCGGGAAGGAATTTTGAGGCCATAGACAAGGGCACCAATGTTCTTATTGCCTTGGCAAAGGGCGAGTACAACTTCAAGACCTATGAGAAATCTTCAAAAAAACTCCCTGGAAGTTTTATTTTTATAACATTTGTCATTCTCTTGGTACTTATATTGTTATCCAGAAAAAATAATGGTGGAGGGATGACTATTGGCAGGGGTGGTGTATTTATGGGACCAATGTTTGGTGGTTTTGGTGGCGGATCCGGCGGAGGAGGAAGTAGCGGTGGTTTTAGCGGATTCGGCGGCGGAGGCTTCGGTGGAGGCGGTTCAGGCGGAAGTTGGTAATTAATAAAATTTATCATGTTAGAAAATATAAACTTAAGCAATCTCCTTATTTTAGATATTGAAACAGTTTCTCAAAAACCAAATTATCAAAATTTAGATGAGGAATGGCAAGAACTTTGGTCAAAAAAAGTAGGCGCCTTGAATAATCCTGAAATTGACGCTTCAGCCAATTACGACAGAGCTGCTATTTACGCTGAATTTGGGAAAATAGTCTGTATTGGATTAGGTATTTTTCATTATTCTGAAGGTCAACTTCAACTCAGGGTTAAGTCGATTCACAACGACGATGAAAAAATAATTTTAGAAGAATTTAATGATCTTTTAAACAAGCACTATGCCTCAGACAATCATCAATTGGTCGCCCACAATGGCAAAGAATTTGATTTCCCTTATATCAACCGAAGATTGATTATAAATGGCCTTAAAATCCCTAAAATATTAGACTTATCTGGTAAAAAACCTTGGGAGGTGAAACATTTGGACACCATGGAATTATGGAAATTTGGTGACTACAAAAACTACACTTCTTTGGCTGTATTGGCCAAATGTTTTGATATCCCTTCACCCAAAGACGATATTGATGGAAGTATGGTAGGTCACACTTATTGGCAACAAAATGACTTAGAAAGAATTGCCGTATATTGTAAAAAAGATATTGTAACTACAGCGCAAGTTCTGCTAAAATTCAAAAATATGCCTTTATTGAACCAAGAAAACATTCAAATTCAATAATAGTTAAGCAACCCTTTTACAAAATTTCAGTCTAAAATATAAATTATTTATATTATTTTTGCGAGTTGTCTCTAATTAAATCATTTTTTACCCTTGTTTTGTTGTTATCCGCCATGTTTGTATATGGTGCAAGACCCACTGTGCACTCATCAAATTTAGTGTTTAACAGTTTAACTTGTAATTCAGTAATTATACAATGGACAAGTGGGAATGGTGGTGCCAGAGTCATAATAGCAAAAGAAGGTTCTACGCCTGATTATGAACCGGTGGATGGGTTACAATACACCCCCAATAAAGATTTTGGCAAATCGATAGAATACGGCATAAAAAACTACATCGTTTACAATTCAAATGGAACCAACTTTGTAAAGGTTGACAGTCTCAAACCCGGCAAAACCTACTACTTTACAATTGTTGAACATGACAACAACTCAAACAATACGTTGTACTATGTAAACACCCCTCCTTCAATAAGCATTACAACACATTCACTGAATCTAAATTTTAACATAACTTATTTTGACAGTTGTCAACAAAAAAATTTATACGAATTTACCAATACCTCAACTGCAAGTTTTTCTGGTGTCACTTATACTTTTGACTTTGGAAATGGCAATACCTCTTCGAGTAGTCCTGTTCAAAGAAGCTTTACAAGTGCAGGTCTAGTCCCAGTTAGAATATCTGCTAATCCTTCTTTAGGTTGCCCTAATTTAGTGTCAAAAAATGTTAGGGTTTACAACAAAAAAGTAGCCTTTATTGATTTCAATGTTTTTGATGACACTGTTCAATGTTTGGATGGCAATTACTTTGATATTGACCCAACTCCAGTAACCTCACCATTGCTAGCCTCCTATCGTTACAATTGGGATTTTGGTGATGGAAAATCCTCTTCGTTTAAACGAATGAAAAAAACATACGATGCAAGTGGTCGATATAAAGTTCAATTGGAAATATTAACTAATGTGAACTTACAACCAACAGGTTGTCGTGATACTTTAAAATTCGACTTAGTTGTATTACCAAACCCTGCGGGAAGTGTTATCGTTAATCAAGAAAAACAGTGTTCAACAAACAATAACTTCATCTTTGAAAACCCCGACAATACACTCACTTTTTACAAATGGTATTTTAGCACAGGCGATTCAAGTTCAACACGAATAACAAGTAAAAGTTACAACAGTGTCAATAAATTTCAAGTGATACACGTTGCCTTTTCAAAAGATGGTTGCAAAGGTAAGGACACTATCGAAGTGGAGGTTTTGCAAAACCTTGACGCAACATTCACCGGATTAGATACAGAATATTGCAAAAGCAACAATCCCGTTTCTCTTACTACCACCATGCCAAATGGCGTTTTCTCCGGATACAATGTTGTAAATAATTCATTTTTACCAAATACACCTGGAACCTATTCGCTCAAATATTTATTAAAAGACCAATATTGTGCAGACTCTACTGAACAGAATTTTAAAATTTCTGACAATCCCCAACCATTCATTGGAAGGGATACTGCAATCTGTTCTACAGGAACGTACTTTTTAGACGCCAATCACAATGGAACTTATCTTTGGAATACAGGAGAAACGAGTAAAACGATAGGCATCAGTCAATCGGGAACCTACGGAGTTGTGGTTACAGAAGGATTGTGTAAAGGTTCAGATTCAATCCAATTAATATTTTCTACAGTTCCGGTTGTAAACTTAGGCCGAGATACAATTTTGTGTAAAGGTGGGACATTAAAATTAGTAGCTACCAACCCTCGCTCTGTTTATCAATGGAACACAGGCAGCAAAGACAGCTTTATATACACTTTTAATTCAGGCAAATATAAAGTTACAGTGAGTAATCCTTGTGGAGTAGCTTCTGACTCAATTAACATTTCGGTTCAAGGCGACTACTGTGATTTATTTATGGTAAATGCATTTACGCCGGGGAACGATTTACTTAACAATGTATTTATGCCACGAGGAAGAAACATTACGGTTAAACTCTTTCAGATATACAACCGTTGGGGTGAATTGGTTTTTGAAACCGATCAAAACAATGTAGGTTGGGATGGCACCTATAGTAACAAAAATGCAGACATGGGTCTATACATTTGGAAATTATTTTACACCGTTCCGAACGGACCATTCGTTAAAAAGAGTAATGCTTCTGGTCAAATATTACTCATAAGATAAGGGGTACTATATTGTTTGACTTAAAATAGTGTTTTCAATTATATCACAACATTCGTGAACTTGTGCTTCGGTAATAATAAGTGGAGGTGCAAATCTGATAATGTGGTCATGCGTTTGTTTTGCCAACAACCCATTTTTCAATAAATCTAAACAAATATGATAAGCTGTTTTGTTTTCACCAAATGGTTTTATTACGACAGCATTAAGCAATCCTTTTCCTCTTACAACTCCGACTATTGGAGAATTTATTGCAC
>JBIPNH010000098.1:0-8932 GCA_044373665.1 Bacteroidia bacterium | reverse complement strand
CAAATCGCCTTGTAAAGGTCTAATCAACAATTCCTCCACACAGGCATGTTCTCTATTCAACCATGTTGTGTATATTATTTCGGCAATATTTTCGGGCTTCATAAACCTTGACTGAGGCAAATCGCTTCCGCTCCAACTGTCTGTATAAGTTGCTCCCGGAATTACAGCACACACATTGGTTTGAAAGGGTATTAACTCTAATCTTAAAACCCTAGTAAGTCCCAACAAAGCATGTTTTGAAATACAATAACTCCCTCCATTTGGATATCCCATAATACTGGCTGTTGAACAAATATTGAAAATATAGTTATGCGTTTTTTGTTTGATTAACGGCAGTAATCCTCTTGTAAAATAATAGGGTGCTGCAATATTAAGTGCCATTTGTAATTCAAACACTCCCTCTTCTTCAGTACCTATTTGTCCGGGCAAAAACACCCCTGCATTGTTTACCAACACATTAATGGAGTCGTATTTATTGGTTATAAAAGACGAACAAGACATTACATCCTCTTTTTTAGAAAAATCGTAAAACAAACAATCTAAAGTATCAGGGTACTCTCCTATTAGTTCTTTTAAATCTCCAATTGACCTTGAAATACTGATTACAAAATGGCCTTCTTTTAAAAATTTCTCAACAATTGCTCTACCAATTCCCTTGGAACCACCTGTAACTACAATATTTTTTTGCATGTTTCAAACCTAATAATAAAATCGAAGGTTTCAAAAAATCAATTTCCGATTTTTAATTTTTTTAGAAAAGCCGAATTAAAGATGTTAATTAAAAAAATAAAAAAAGTTGTAAATTTGAGGCTTTAAAATGAATTTAAGCTTCTTTTATCATTTTGGCCGTTATATCTTGTTTTTAAAAAGCATGCTAACAAAACCAGAAAAATTCGAAATATTTTTCAAGCGTTTGTTTGATGAAATGTATAAAATTGGTATTGGTTCACTGCCTATCATTGCCATAACTTCTTTATTTATTGGTGCGGTAACTACGGTTCAAACCGCCTATCAATTAGTGAGTGGATTGATTTCCAAAACCGTTATCGGCACCATTGTTTCTGACAGTACCATGTTGGAATTAGGTCCTACTATTTCTTGTCTTGTGTTGTCTGGAAAAGTTGGGGCGCATATCGCATCCGAAATTGGCAATATGAGAATTAGCGAACAAATTGATGCTTTAGATGTCATGGGAATTAACGCTTCGGGTTATTTAGCTTTACCTAAAATTATTGCTGGAATGATTATGATTCCATTACTCAACATTATAGCTATCACATTAAGTATTTACGGTGGTTATTTGGCTGGCGAATGGTCGGGCATTTTAACTCACGATGAATTTATAACGGGAGCTCGAACTACCTTTAAAGGATTTACGCTCTTTTTTAGTACAGTCAAAGCCTTCACGTTTGCTTTCATTATTACCTCTGTGAGCAGTTACCATGGTTATTACACCAAAGGTGGTGCATTAGAAGTTGGTGAGTCTAGTACCAAAGCGGTTGTTTATAGTTCAGTTTTGGTTTTATTTTTCGATTACATATTAGCCGAATTGATGTTATAATAGAGAGGTCATGATAGAAGTAAAAAATTTAAATAAAAGTTTTACAGACAAACATGTTTTGTATGATATCAATGCGACTTTATTAAGTGGTAAAAACAATTTGATTATTGGTGCCAGTGGTTGTGGTAAAAGTGTTTTGTTAAAATGTTTGGTTGGACTTGAAAAGCCACAAACTGGTTCTATCTTGTTCGATAACCGAGATATTTTAAACATGAATCCGGTTGAACTAAGGGTCGTTCGCAAAGAAATCGGAATGTTGTTTCAGGGAACTGCCTTGTTCGACTCATTAACAGTTGAGCAAAACATTGAATTCCCATTGCGCTTTTTTAGTAAAATGACTCCTGCCGAACGCAAAGACAGAGTGAATTTTTGTTTAGAAAGAGTGAACCTACCCAATGTTAACAAAAAATACCCTAGTGAAATCAGTGGTGGTATGAAAAAAAGAGTAGGTATAGCCCGTGCCATTGCCTTGGATATTAAATACTTGTTTTGCGATGAACCTAACAGTGGTCTTGACCCTATTACTTCTCGTGTGATTGATGAACTGATTAACGAAATTACCAAAGAATACCAAATCACGAATATCGTTGCCAGCCATGACATGAAAACCGTATTTGACATCGGTGATCATATTTTATTTATGTACAAAGGTAAATTGTGGTGGGAAGGCAATAAAGAAGATTTCAGACATGCCGTAAAAGAAGTTGAAGAACTTAAATTATTTATTGACGCTAGCTATTTTGAATAAATTTTACCTCATCATCATTGCCCTATTTATTGAAAGTTGTGGTTGTACCGCCGACCCCGACTACATTTCATTGCTAGGCATGAATTTTAATCAGGATAAAACAAGTTTCAAAATCGATGAACCTCTTCAGTTGAATTTCAAGTTCAATACTTCAACTAACCATTCTAGTTCTCAAAAATGCTTAACGTATAACAAAGAATTAGCATCCCCAATATACTCAGACATTATTATTAAAGACAGCACTGCCCTATTTTGTGACAGAGATTTAATGATTCAAAATGTATTAATCAAAAAAGAAGAAAACATCCTTCGATACAATCTAAATCATCAATTTTACATGGCAGATGTTCCCAATTCAAATATCAATAATTTCTATTATTTAGAGCCTTCAAAAATTGATAGAAGCTCAATTAATTTTGACGAGAAATATAACTTTACAATCAGAATAAGAACAAATAATCAATACTTACAGGACACCATTCAAATACAATTTACAGAATAACAATGTTTAAAAACCTATTAAAATCAAGTTTAATAATTGCAATTGCCTTAGTTTTAAAATCTCATAAAACAGATGAAGGCATGTTTCCTCTCAGTCAGCTTAACAAAGTTGATTTCAAAACTGCAGGTTTTGCGCTCAATCAATCCGATATTTTTAATCCTCAAGGGGTTTCATTAACCGATGCTTTGGTTCGATTAGGCGGTTGTACTGGTTCATTTGTTTCACCTGAAGGGCTTATTATAACCAACCACCATTGCGTATTTGGGTCAGTTGCTGGTGTAAGTTCAAAAGAAAAAGATTATTTAGAAAATGGCTTTTATGCTTCTAAAAAAAGTGAAGAATTAAAAGTTGGATTGACTTGTAAAATCACCAAAAGTTATGAAGACGTAAGTGAACTTGTCTTAGATAGTGTTTCTCCTAGAATGTCTCCAAAACAAAAAAAGGATATTATCAACAAAAACATACAAACTATTTTAAAACGAGAGCGTGCTCAAAACCCTGATTTAACGATTGAAATCAGTGAAATGTTTGTGGGATACAGTTATACCTTATTCCGATATCAAACACTAATAGACGTAAGATTAGTGTATGTTCCACCGCGCACTATTGGTGAATTTGGTGGCGAAACAGACAATTGGGAATGGCCAAAACATACGGGAGATTTTAGTTTTGTGCGTGCTTATGTTGGCAAAGATGGCAAACCAGCAGAATACAGTCCCGACAATGTTCCTTTTGTCCCTAAAAAACATTTAACCATCAATCCAAAAGGCACAAAATCAGACGATTTAGTGTTTATATTGGGCTATCCCGGAACTACTTACAGACACCAACCGGCTCAGTTTATCGACTATCACCAACAATACATTCTTCCGTTTATCAGCGAATGGTATGGATGGAGAATGCAACAAATGGAAGAATTAGGTAAAAACGATCGTGACTTGTATTTAAAAATGGCACCAACCATTAAAAGTTTAGCTAATACTAAAAAGAATTTCGAAGGTAAATTATTTGGTTTAAAAGAAACCCAATTATTAAAAACTAAGCAAAACGAGCAAGATGAATTGTTGACAAACATGAAGTCACAAAAAGGCAATACTCAGTTTTTGAATACCATTGACAGTTTATACAAAATTCGTTTAGAAAATGCCCAAAAGAACCTTATTTTGGGTAGATTCAGCGTTGATTGTGGCAGCTTTAATGCGGCATTAGCCATAGTTTTACTAAAAGAAATGTATCCCAAAGCACCTAAGAAAAGTGATACATTATTTTGGAACAAATGGAAAGCTGAATTAAGCAAAAAACTTAAAGGGCAATATCAAATACTGAATCCTAAATTGGAGGAATTAACAATTGCAGAGTTGGTTAAAAGGGCGAATGGAACTCCTTCTATTCAAATAAAAGGATTAAAGAAAATTAAAAACCCTAAGAAATGGGCTTCAAGTGTTTACAAAAAAACTCTTTTAACAAATCCTACTCAATTTTATGCAATGATTGAAAAAGAACCTTGGAAAGTGTATAACAGCAAAGATAAATTGGTTGAATTGGCAGAAGAAATGCTACCTTATTTAAGAGCTTCAAGCGAAGAACAAACCGCAGTATCATTGAAATTAGATGAACAATTACCTCAATTATTAGAATCTAAAATCAAATACATGAATCAATCTTTTGTACCCGATGCTAACAGCACCCTAAGATTTACTTACGGTTACATTAGCGGTTACAAAGAAGGCTTAAACAAACATCCACAGCCATATACTTACCGAAAAGAAATTTTCGAGAAAAACATTACAGACAATGTGGATTACAGATTGTCTACACCAGTTAAAGATTTATTAAAAACAGAATTAATAGACCAAAGGCTACTTGACCCTGAAACGAATGATTTGGCTATTTGTATGCTTTATAACATGGATACCACAGGTGGCAATAGCGGTAGTCCTGTAATGGATAAAAATGGGCACTTAGTTGGTGTGAATTTCGACCGTGCCTATACTGCAACTTTGAATGACTACAGCTGGAATAAGGATTACAGCAGAAGTATTGCCGTGGATATCCGTTACGTAATATTCACACTCAAATACCTGAACAATGCAAACAACATCCTCACTGAAATGGGGATAAATATGTAAGCCTCTGATACGCATCAGTTGTATTTATCTATTTAATCACATAACTTTGTGATGTGAGAATTTTTTGGCTTTTATTTTTTTTACCCATGTTATGCCACGGTCAAGGTATCATTGTCGACTTTGGGCAAAACAGTTCTCAAGTCCTTTCAAATGAACTTAGTATAAAGAAAGACAATATTGAAATTATTTATTACCAAGGTCACGACAACACAGCCAAAACAGTTTTTAGTATTGTAGAATCCGTTCTTTCAGAATATGAAAATCGCTTGAATTACAACCTAAGTAATGGCATTAGAATTATTATCTATAACAACATCTTTGATTTCCAAAAGAGCAATATCAACATCACAAATCCACAACACTATGCAGGTGGATACACTTTATTAAACGACAATATTTCGAGTGTTTATTTTGATGGCGACTTACACGAATTAAACTTACAAACCCGAAGAGCGGTTGCAGAAGTTATAGTCAGTGAGTTTATTTTTGGTGGAAATATTAGAGAGAGAGTTCAATCAGCCGCTTTATTAAATCTTCCCGATTGGTATTACAAAGGATTGGTCTATTACTTAGCCGAAAGTTGGAATGTAAACAATGACAATATCCTCAAAGACTTTTTCCAAAACAAGAAACAAAAACAATTCACCTCTTTACAAAAAGAAGAGGAATGGTTGGCAGGTCATAGTATATGGCGTTTTTTAGAGGAAAAATATGGAAGTAGTGCTGTAAGCAATGTTGTTTTTTTAACGAGAATTAGTCGCAGTATTGAAAATTCATTTGGCTACTATACCGGTCTTAGTATTGCACAGTTGCTGAAAGAATGGGAGCGTTTTTATACTGACAAGTATAGCAATGATGAACTAATCTTCAAACTGCCCAAAGGAGAAGAGAATGCGCCTAAAAAACTAAGCAAGCAAATACACACTCAACTTAAAATCAGTCCAAATGGTGAACAAATTGCCATAGTAACAAACACGCGTGGAAAATACAGGGTGTATTTATACGATATAAAAACAAAAAATACATTAAAAATAAACAGCGGTGGGCATCAGTTATTAAACCGTAACATGGTTAATAATTACCCTTTAATTTCTTGGAATTCTGCCAATCAACAATTGGGTGTTATCTTGTATGAAAACAATCAATCAATTTTACTCACTTACCATCAATCTGGCAAATTACTAACTAGAAAAGTACTGAAAGGCTCCATGTTAGTTAAAGATTTTAGTTACAATAATTTGGGCGACAAACTGGTATTGTCAGTAATTAAAGATGGACATTCTAAGCTTGTTTTGTACCATATTGATAAGCATGAGTTTGATCCTATAAGCAACAACGAATTTGACCATTTGTACCCACGTTTCTCTACCGATAACGAAACTATTTATTTTATCTCCAACCAATTACAACTAAAACAAGAAACAAGTCACTTTTTGGCTTTGTATTCTATCAATATTAGAACAAAGGAAAAGAGTTATGTTTATGGACTTCAAAACCAACAAGTAAATTTCCTTGAGCCTATTCCAATCAACGAACGCTACATCAGTTTATTGAGTGATAAAAATGGAATAGTAAACAATTACATTTATGACATTGAAAAGCGAGAATTACTTCAGCAAACCAATTACAAACGCAGCATTCAATACAATGATATTTCGGTTTCAAATAGTGTTTATGTCGATTTATTGTATTTTAACAATAGATATAGACTTTACATAGGTACACTACCTTCCGACTTTCGATCGGAGCAAATTACAAGCAACGAGAAAACGAAATACCGCCTCCTTGTTGACCAGTATTTAACCCTGTTTCAATACAAAGAAGACAGTATTTTTCATGTTCGCCATCTTACAGATTCTATTGCAAAAGAACCCAAAGATTCTCTTGTTATTCCGGCAAAAAAACCAATCTTCTTAAGTGGTCATACAGACAAAGATGAAACAATAGAAACTAGTAGCAAAAACAAAATTCAAAAAACACTGATGGAATCCAAATTTTCTAACCATTTGGGGGTTAATTTTTTCATTCAGCAATTTGACAATTCTCTTTTAAACAACTATTTATTTCCTTCCAATGTTCAAGAAAGTGTTTTCAATTATCCATTGGTATCTCCTATCATTATTACTCAATTGAGTGATCCATTAAAAAACCATTTAGTAGAAGCAGGGGTTCGTGTTCCTTTGTCAATTAAAGCCACAGATTTGTTTTTTCAATATACCAACCGAAGTAAAAGGTGGGACAAAAAAATCTCAGCATTCAGACGTTCCCGTTTCTTTGATGATTTTGACAACATTAAAATGATTAACTCTCAAGCTAAGCTTGCAACCATTTATCCATTTAATGAAAGAAGTCGATTAGAGTTCAATGTGGGATACAGAAACGACCGCGTAATTAATTTAGGAACGAATAAAGAACAATTAAACAAAGCAGATATTGATAATATTTATGGATTTCATGGCTTAGAATATGTGTTTGACAATGTCACAAGCAATGGACTAAATTTATTTCAAGGGGTACGATTTAAATGTTACAATGAAAATTACCACCGTGCACAGCGTTATGAATTTATTTCTAACAATGGGTTCGACTTTAGATATTATCAAAAGCTACACAGACAGATTTATGTGGCGGCTAGATTAAATGGCGCTTATTCTTTTGGGACACAAACCACAGCCTATTACATGGGAGGAGTAGAAAACTGGATTATTCCGGCAAGGTCCACCGATAATTTCAATTACAATATCCCTCAATTGAATGGCGATGCCTTTGCCTTTCAAACCATAGCTGCACCAGTTAGAGGATTTAATAGAAATGCTAGAGGGGGTAACAAATTTATGCTATTGAATGCTGAATTAAGAGTGCCTTTTTTCTCTTATTTAATTCAAAAACCTATTACCAGTGATTTCTTCAAAAGTTTAATGCTAATTGGATTTATGGATATAGGAACCGCTTGGCAGGGCTCAAGTCCATACAGCGCTAGCAATCCATTTAACACCCGTATTGTCCAATCAACCCAATATGTGGTAACCGTAAACTCACAAAGAGACCCTTTCTTATACGCCTTTGGAATAGGTGCAAGAGCAAAAATTCTAGGTCACTACATCAAAGTTGACCATGGATGGGGATTTATTGAAAATAAATTTTTACCCGCTTTAACGACCTTATCAATGGGGCTCGACTTTTAGTCAACCATAAACTCAAACGTATTTTCAACCAATTCTTCGAGCATTTCAGTGACGTCATTCTCTGGGTCGAAAGGATGTTTAGCACCAAAAGTATGATTACCGCCTTCCACTCTCACGAAAATAGAATGAGTTACCGTTTCGTACAAAAATTCAGCATGAGAAACAGGCACACTTTCGTCGTTAGTACCATGTATAATTAACAGAGGCATGCTCAATAATTTAGCTGCTTTATTAAGATCCAACGTTTCCTTATTTTTTAAATAATTGTCGTAAAATTGCTTGTTAAGAGGCAATTGTTGTCCTGTTCTTTTGTTAGCGGCATAAACCACTCCATTTTTTTCCCACTCTTGAATGGTTTCTGTTCTGAAGAAAGAGTCGAAGTCTGACAAAGAAGCCCACAACACCAATCGTTTAACGCGTTTATCTTCGGCAGACTTAAGCAAAGCTATTCCTCCTCCTCTACTGTGACCAATCAAGTTAATTTGCTTATTGTCTAAATGCAACTCCTCAGCCATTTTATCAATCCAATTGAGCACTTCGTCCAAATCTTCCAATTCAATGGTATAATTATTATTACCAAAAGCTTCCAAATCACTAATTTCAGTTAATTGGTCAGGCTTAACCCCATTCATAGAAAAATTGAATTTCAAAAAAGCCATTTCGTAAGGCATGCACGATTCGGCAACCCAATTAAAATGTCCCCAATCTTTGAAACCCTTAAAACCATGACAGAAAACCACAACGGGAACTGGTTTTTTACTAAGGGGAATATGAATATCTAAACTAATTTTACGACCTTCTTTACTT
>JBIPNH010000097.1:0-9077 GCA_044373665.1 Bacteroidia bacterium | reverse complement strand
GCTGAGAAATTACACGAAAGAGGTATAAAAATTATTGGCACTTCGTTCCCTGATATGGACATGAGCGAAGACCGTGGTTTGTTCAGCGATTTGCTCAAAGAATTGAATATTCCTTATCCTAGATATGGTGTTTCAGAAACCGCAGATGAGGCAGTAAAAATTGCACAAGAGGTTGGTTATCCTGTTTTGGTTCGCCCTAGTTATGTATTGGGTGGACAGGGCATGAAAATTGTGATAAATGACGAAGAATTAGAGGCGGCAGTCATTGGTTTGTTGGGCGACTTGCCGGGCAATAGAGTGTTAATTGACCATTTCCTTGACAGAGCCGAAGAAGCTGAATGCGACGTAATATGTGATGGTGAAGATTGCCATGTAATAGGAATGATGGAACACATAGAACCTGCAGGCATTCACAGTGGTGACAGTAGTGCCGTATTGCCTCCATTCAGTTTGAGCGAAAATGTAAAGCAAAAAATGGAAGAATACAGCAAGAAATTGGCTTTTTCAATGAACATCAGAGGATTGTTAAATATTCAATTCGCGATTAAAAATGAAGTGGTTTATGTGATAGAGGCCAATCCAAGAGCAAGTAGAACCGTTCCATTTATTTGCAAAGCATACGATGTACCATACATCAATATTGCTACTAAAATTATGTTGGGAACACATAAATTAAAGGATTTCAACATTCAACCAAAGCAAGAGGGTTATGCCATCAAGTTACCGGTGTTTTCATTCAATAAATTCCCAAATGTAAACAGAGAACTAGGTCCTGAAATGAAAAGTACTGGAGAAGCCATTTTGTTTGTAAAAGACACTAAAGACCCAGAATTTAGAGAAATTTACAGCAAGAAAAGCATGTACTTGAGCAGATAATTGTTGAATTTTTTATTAATAGTTATTATTTACAACCCTGAGCGCTTAAGCTGAGCTTAGGTTAAACAACTAGACAAAAAATGCAAGACCTTCAAAAAACCAAATTAGGCCTTATTATGGCAACGGATCCACGTTGGGTCAATATTGCCGAAATGAATATTGGCTTTATTTTAAGTGACCACGCTTGGTGCGAACAAAAAGCAGCCACTACGGGTATTTCTCTTATTGTGAAATATGCCCATTATCCTCAAATTGTTGAAGAGGTTACTCCCATTGTAGCTGAAGAGTGGGGGCATTTTAGACGGGTTTTGAAAGAGCTCAAAAAAAGGGATTTACCATTTGAAATGCCTCGCAAAGACGATTATGTCAACAAATTATTTGCCATTGAAAAACGCGGTTTAAAACCAGATCAAGTTGCGGTAGAAAAACTTTTAATTAGTGCGATGATAGAAGCCAGAAGCTGCGAACGTTTTCGCTTACTAAGTTTGCATATTCAGGATGAAGAACTCAAAGTATTTTACAGAGAATTTATGGAAAGTGAAGCCGGACATTACCACACTTTTTTAAATTTAGCTAAAACCATTTTGCCATCTGACTATGTAATGAATCGTTGGAACGAGTTTTTGATTGAAGAAGCAGACATTATGAAATCAATGGAACTTAGGGGTGATAGAATCCATTAAAAACAAATTTGGCAAGCTTTAAGAGCCGTTTACAAATCCGCTAACTTAAAAATCCTTTCAGGCACAAACTGCCCTCTCTCATTTTTAGTTACTGTGCAACATTCGTTGATAGGGTCGTGTTCAAAAAACAAGATAAAGTTATTACTTACCGCTTGTTCCAAAAACAATTGTCTGTCGCGCATACTTTCTAAGGGTTTAATATCATAAGCCATCACATAATTGACAGGCAAATGTCCAATTGATGGAATTAAATCAGCACAAAATACAACAGTGTTCCCTTTGTATTGAATATGAGGCAACATCATTGCTTCAGTATGCCCGTATACTTTTGGTAAATTCATAAATTCGGCCACTTCATTACCTATTTCCACAAACTTTAACTGTCCACTTTCTTGAATCGGCCTAATATTTTCGGTTAAAAAACTTGCTTTTTCTCTTGGGTTGCTGTCCAAAGCGTGTTGCCAATGTTCTTCATTACTCCAATAGGTTGCATTTTTAAAAGCCGTTTGATATTTAGTTCTGTCATTATTCCATTCAACACTTCCGCCACAATGGTCGAAATGCAAATGAGAAAGCACCACATCGGTAATATCATCGCGGTGAAATCCCAATTGGCTCAATGAGGAATCTAATGAAGCGGTTCCGTTTAAATCATAAAAGCCAAAAAACTTTTCAGATTGTTTATTGCCAATTCCATTATCAATTAGTATCAATTGGTTTCCATCTTCAATCAACAAGCAACGCATGGCCCAATTACATAAATTCTTTTCATCAGCAGGATTCAGTTTATTCCAAATGGTTTTAGGAACCACGCCAAACATGGCACCTCCATCTAATTTAAAAAATCCAGTATCAATGGTATATAAATGCATGGCACGAATTTAAGAATTGATTTGGATTAAGAAAAAAGTCTTTTAAGCAAACTCTGCTTTTCTAAACTTGTTTTCATTTGTTTAAATTCCTCGTTGTTGCTCAATTGATGGTGTTTCATATACAAATCCAACTGCCATGCAAACGCTTTGTGTGCAGCCTTAAAAGGAGACTTAAAATTAAGGTTTTTTAAAAATTGCAACAACTTAAATAATTTATCTTGATCAACATGCTGCAATTTACAAAATGAAACATAAGTTTGATGTAAACTAACAGGAATAATAATACCATTGTCATGCAACAATTCATTTCTTATTAAATCAGCTGTTTCGGCTTGAGAATCGTGAAACACTTTATTTTCTGGCACATAATACGAAAATAATTGGGTTTGAATATTATGAAAACGCAAACCGTACTTCAAGCACTGAATCCAAAAATCATAATCTTGCGAACGGATATAATTAGGGTTGTAAACAAGCGATTTTCCAAAAATTCCAATTTTATTTCTGAAAAAAGCAACAGGATTAGCCATAGGAGAATTAATTAAAAGATAAGCCGAAATCATATTGTTATTTTCATGCAAAGGCCATGTATTTTCCGATTCATTTACAAAAAACATCCCTGAACAAATATCTACTTTTGGGTTTTTTTCCATAAAATCAAATTGCAATTGCAGTCGATTAGGGAAAGAAGAATCGTCAGAATCATTGTAAGCAATGTATTTTGTTTTAATTTGAGGTAAAGCCCAATTTAAAACCTCAGATTTAACATGCATATTTGGGGGTAAAAGCATAACTTGATGTGGAATAGCTATTGTTTCATTCGGCATTTGATGAGTCAAAATCACCCAATCAAATTCCTTAAATATTTGTCTTTCGAGTCCAAAAACACACCGTTTGAACTGAGTTTCATTTGAATGCAAATAGGTAATGACCGTTATTTTATTCATTTTTTCCGTCGTTTAATATTGACCAAAGATAAATAAAAATTAAAACAAAAATTGGATTTTAAAAAACCAAGGGTTTGATGTATTTTCGCACCAAATATATTTTTAACATCATGAAATTTGACATCATTGTTATAGGAAGCGGACCAGGTGGTTATGTAGCTGCCATTCGCGCATCACAATTAGGCAAAACAGTTGCTGTAGTTGAAAAAGCTGAATTAGGAGGCGTTTGCTTGAATTGGGGTTGTATTCCTACCAAAGCATTATTAAAATCAGCTCAAGTATATGAGTATTTAAAACACAGTGCAGATTACGGTATCACTGTAAAAGAATTCAACCATGATTTTGAAGCTGTGGTAAAAAGAAGCCGTGGTGTTGCTAACAACATGAGCAAAGGGATTGAGTTTTTGATGAAAAAAAACAAAATCACTGTTATTAAAGGTTATGGCAAATTAGCAGGTGCTAAAAAAGTGGAAGTTGATTTAGACGGTAAAAAAGAAATCCATGAAGCTGACCATATCATTTTAGCTACGGGTGCTAGAAGTAGAGAATTACCAAATATTAAACAAGATGGCAAAAAAGTAATTGGATACAGAGAAGCAATGGTATTACCTGAGCAACCAAAAACAATGGTCGTTATAGGTTCAGGTGCTATCGGAATGGAGTTTGCTTATTTCTACAACACCATGGGTACCAAAGTAACTGTGGTTGAATTTATGCCACGCATATTACCTGTTGAAGACGAAGAGGTAAGTAAAGCGATGGAAAAAACATACAAAAAGAATGGTGTTGACATTTTAGTAAACAGTTCAGTTGAGTCTGTTGACACGGCTGGTAAAGGTTGCAAAGTTAGCGTTAAAACACCTGAAGGCATGAAAACAATTGAGTGTGACATTGTATTAAGCGCTGCAGGTATTGTTACAAACTTAGAAAACTTAGGATTAGAAGCGGCTGGAGTAAAAACAGATAAAGGCAAAGTATTGGTTGATGATTTCTATAAAACCAATGTTGCAGGTGTTTATGCTATTGGTGATATCGTTCACGGACCTGCTTTAGCTCACGTTGCAAGTGCTGAAGGCATCACTTGTGTTGAAGCAATTGCTGGTTTACACCCACACGCTATCAACTACAACAATATCCCTGGCTGTACTTACACCCATCCTGAAGTTGCATCAGTAGGATATACTGAAGCTCAAGCCAAAGAAAAAGGGTATGACATTAAAGTGGGTAAATTCCCATTCTCTGCAAGTGGCAAAGCAAGTGCTAGCGGACACAAAGACGGATTTGTTAAAGTAATATTTGATGCTAAATATGGCGAATGGTTGGGTTGTCACATGGTTGGTGAAGGCGTTACTGATATGATTGCAGAAGCAGTTGTAGCTCGTAACTTAGAAACCACAGGACATGAAATCATTAAATCTATCCATCCTCACCCTACAATGAGTGAAGCTATAATGGAAGCTGTAGCGCAAGCCTACAACGAATGCATTCACTTATAATACACAAACTCATTAATTGAGTTATATACATTTTCTAAAACCCCTCTTTTTGTTAATTTGATTCACAGAAAGAGGGGTTTTTACAAACACATAAATACAATGAGCACAGAAACAACGATAAAAGACATTTTAAACAAACGCATCATGATTATTGATGGCGCTATGGGTACTATGATTCAAAAATACCATTTAAGCGAAGAACAATACCGTGGTGAACGTTTTAAAGACATTGAACAATTGGTAAAAGGCAATAATGATTTATTGGTTTTAACCCAAGCTCATATTATCTCTGAAATTCACGGTCAATTTTTAGAGGCTGGTGCAGACATTATTGAGACCAATACATTCAATGCGCAGTCTATCTCAATGGCAGATTACAACATGACCGAATTGGTTAGGGAAATTAATTTGGAAGCGGCAAAAATCGCTAAAAAAATAGCCAACGAATATACTTTAAAGAATCCTGACAAGCCTAGATTCGTGGCAGGTGCCATTGGTCCAACAAACAGAACCGCTTCTCTTAGTCCTGATGTAAACCAACCTGGCTATAGGGCTGTTACTTTTTCCGATTTATGCGAAGCTTACAGTGAACAAATTAATGCTTTAATAGATGGTGGGGTTGACTTGTTATTAGTGGAAACTATCTTTGATACATTGAATGCTAAAGCTGCTTTATTTGCCATTAACACCATTAAAGAAGAACGAAAATTGGATATCCCTGTCATGGTTTCTGGCACTATAACCGATGCCAGTGGCAGAACATTGAGTGGACAAACCCCTGAAGCTTTTTGGAATTCACTGTCACATGCTAACTTATTAAGTATTGGCTTAAATTGCGCTTTGGGTGCTAAGGACATGATGCCACACATCAACGAAATAAGTAAAGTTTCTTGGATCTATACAACGGCTTATCCTAATGCAGGATTACCAAATGAATTTGGCGAATATGATGAATCGCCGGAGGCAATGGCAAAAGTAGTTGAGCAGTTTATGAAAGAAGGTTGGGTGAATATGATTGGTGGCTGTTGCGGAACAACTCCGGAACACATCAAAGAAATTGCTTTAGTGGCAGCGAAATACTCCCCAAGACAAGTCCCTGAATTACAAATAAAATAAAACAGCGATGCTGAAAAATACGGCTAAAATTGTCTCTGTTCTTACCCATCCATTAATATTGCTCAATTTAGGATTGTTTAGTATTCTTAAATTCCATCCCTATTACTTCAGCAAATTTTACGATGAACAATTTTACACACTTTCCATTTACATAGCTATAAATACATTACTAATGCCTTTGCTAAGTATGTATTTATTAAAGCGCTTTAATCTTATTTCTAACTATATTTTATCAAATGCCAAACAGCGTATGGTTCCATATACTGTTATAATGCTACTTTTATCCTACACCGCCTATCAGTTATATCAAAATGACTTTTCAGGACTACCTGTAAGTTTTTTGATTGGCACTATCTTGTGTATTGCTATCAATATTCTTGTCAATTATAAATGGACGATTAGTTCTCATGCCATTGGTTGTGGGGGATTAGTGGCATTGTATTTTTACTTAACCATGAACAGCCATCTGAATGTTTTTACACTATTTTTAGTAAGTTTATTACTGGTAAGTGGGTTTACAGGTTGGGCACGTTTAAAACTTAATGCGCACACACCAGATCAACTTTATGTTGGCTATGCAACAGGTTTTGTAACTTGTTATGTTACACTTTTATTTTAACACTAAGAAATAGTGTTAGACTTAAGCTTAAGTCCCAAACGCATGGTTGAGTAAGTTCCTTGCAATTGTAATTTCTTTGCAATGTTGTGTCTGTGATTTAACACTGTTCTTACAGAAATATCTAATTGTTCTGCAATTTCATTTGAAGAAATTCCTTTAGATATTTTTTCAAATACTATTTTTTGAGTTTTGGTAAGTGTATTTAACAAAGAAAGTGCATTAACCTCAGCAGGAGAAAGTTCATTTACTCTGCTGTACATTCCATCTTCACTTCGAGATGTTGACTTAACCTCATTAAAACGCTCTAAACGTTTTTGGATAGAACGCTCTAAGTCGTGGAATAAAAAAGGCTTAGGCAAATAGTCATCAGCTCCAATATTCATAGACTCTCTGATGTCTTTAGGATCTGTTTTGGCTGAAATAAAGATAAAAGGAGCTTCTTTATTTACTTTCATTGTTCTAATTTTCTCTAGCAATTGAGTTCCAGTTAAATCAGACATTACAATATCAGAAACAATAATATCAAAATCACGTTCCAACAATTGCCCCAGTGCTTCGTTGCCATTTTGGCATTGAACGACTTCATATCCTTTGACTTCTAAAAATTCAGCGATATTTTCTCTAAGGATTTTTTCGTCTTCGACAAGTAAAACAGATTTTGTTTGCATGATATTTTTCTTGCAAAGTAAATCATTAAATTAAATTAATGCAAATATTTAAACATCAATTATTAAAATAATAGTATTGAGTATGACTATTATATGTCTTTTACTGGTAAACAAACTTTAATTGCAGTATACTTATTTACCTCACTATCAATAGACACATAACCTCCCGACACCTCAACTATCTTTTTAACAAATACCAAACCCAAACCTATTCCGGGAATATTAATCGTATTACTAGCTCTCCAGAATGATTTAAATAAATTTTTCTGCTCCTTAATAGGAATTCCTATTCCGTAATCAGTAACACAAACCTCTACTTCTGAGGAACTTATTTTCAAAATCAACAAAGGATTTTGTTTACCTTCGGAATATTTAAATGCATTATTAACAATATTTATAATAGCATGAGTGATTAGCACCTTATCAATATTCAAATACACAGGTTCTGAGGCAGTTGAAACAACTTTATACTCCAAATATCTTTGCTTTTTCTCATCAATATTCATGTTATAATCGTCTACCAATTCCGTAACAAAGGATTTAATATCTATTAATTTTAAATTCAAATCCAAATTCGCAGCGTCCATTTTACCAACAAACAATAGGTTTGAAAGCAATTCAGATAAACGTGTTATTTGAATCGAAATTTTATTTAAATGACTGTGAACTTTTTCTGAATCGACATTCTTGTTTTCAAAATACAATTTAATCATTTCAGCACTCGATGAAATACTAGCCAATGGTGTTCTTATCTCATGTGATGCTAAATTTACAAATTGAGACTTCATTTCACTCAACTCCTTTTCCTTAGCCAAAGATTCTTTGATAGAACTTTCTACTTGTTTTTGAGGCGTAATGTCACGCTCCACAAAGATTAAATGCGACATTTCTCCATCGTACCCAACGATTGGATTAACACTAATTTCACTCCAAAATGTTTGTGAATACTTTGTACTTTGCAACACTTGGAAGTTCAAACTGGAATCACTGCTTTTGTCAATACTACTAACTTCTTCAATGATTTTATCATTTTCATCATTGAAATTAAAATTGAAATAAAAATCCTTCCCTTTACACTCCGACAACTTAAAACCAGCAATGTCTTCAAATGATTTGTTTACGAATTCTATTTTATAATTTTTATCACATATTAACACCAAGTTTGAGGTATTTTTGGCAACAGTTGCTAATTTTTCAAGTTCTATTTGTTCTCTTTTTCTTTGATTAATATCTCTACAAAAACAAACCATGTCGTTATTTGGCGCAATGGTTAGTGTAACTTCTTGATAAACATATTCTCCCTGTTTGTTTCGAGCCCTGGTTTCACCGATCCAAATCTTCTCTTTGGCCAAAATAGGAAAAATCTCGTTATTCAAACGGTCAATTTCATCTTGCTCATACAACATATGCCATGTTTTTCCTAACAACTCATCTTGACTTTCGAAACCAAACATTGAGATATGGGCATGGTTTAAATAATAATACTCCCCTTTGGGATTTAAAAGCGCAACCCCTTCCCTCGCCTCGTTCAATGTATAATTTAAGTGACTTATAGAATCCTGCGAATTACGTAACGCCGATATATCAATTCCGTATCCTATGATATTTAAAATTTCGTTTTCTTTGGATAATATTGGATCAATAATTCTAACATGTATTTTATAACTTCCTTCAACCTCAAATTTTTCTTCAACTATTTGCCTTTTCTTGGTAAACAGTGCCTCATTGAATGCATTTCTTCTGTTATAGGCGATATCAAATGGCTTGTTTCTGTAAATACAATAATCCAAGTCGGTTTTT
>JBIPNH010000096.1:0-9129 GCA_044373665.1 Bacteroidia bacterium | reverse complement strand
AAGAATATACATCATTAAAATGGTAACCGAAAAACCAAAAATTGGAGACACTAATAAAGACAAACCAATATCACCTGCCTTACCCCAATTTACACCGTCACCTCCGTGAATCCAAGAAAACACAAGACCGGCACCCAATATTGAACCAATTAAGGTGTGAGAACTACTACAAGGTATACCTAAATACCAAGTACCCAAATTCCAAATAATACCGGAGAGAAGCATCCCCAACACCAAACTGACGCTTTCACCTGTAGAAAGATTGATTAAATCATTTAACGGCAACAGATTAACAATTCCCATTGCTACCTTATAACCGAAATAACCGCTAACCAGTAGTCCTAAAAAATTACAAAAGCCAGACCAAACTACTGCATAATTAGGCTTAAGAGAACCCGTGTATATAACTGTAGCAACTGCATTTGCTGTATCGTGAAAGCCATTTGCAAATTCAAAAACGCAAACAGCTAAAATACAAAGGGCAAATAAAATACCCATCCAACTTTCCATTCCAAACATAGGCACAAATGTCAAATCGCAATGTTGCCTTAATGTTAAACAATTGCAACCATTTTGTTAGTACCCTAATTATCAATAGATTTATTTATCAATTTGGCATTTTTGAAAACATTTTAGTATTATTGCGTTGGCTTTTTTTAAGTATCTAATTTCTGGTACAATGATTGTAATAATCCTATCCAAGTTACCAAATATGAAACTTTATAACGTTCAACATTTATGAAATTAATCATTACAAAACCAATCCTTTTTCTTCTTTTTACTTTGGCCTCCGTTAGCGCCTACTCACAGCAATGGCTGGGGAGAACCACTAGTAACTACTCTGGAACTTATGGCGTTTATAATAACGCTTCTTCTATCGCCGATTCCAAATATTTATTGTATTTTAACTTTTGGGGCAGGGGCATCAACTTTTACAATGATTACTTAGATTACAACTCACCTATTAAGCTAAACAAGTGGGCAAATGATAATTATGTATTAGACAACAACGACCCTAATAATAAATCAATCTACCAAAACGATTGGTTATTGGAAAATTTAAACGGCAAAGACAAACAATTCAGCTTTAACCAAGATATTTGGGGACCAGCAATGATGTTTCCGCTTTCCAAAAAAACAAATTTTTCAATTAATACCCGTCAACGAAGTGGCTTGCAAATGTTTGGGATAAGAGAAAACTTTGCTCGAATGGCAAAAAATGGTATTGACAGTAACAGTGGAATCTACAATGGTTCTAATGCTTTGAGAAGAGATGTTAGCTATGAAAATGGCAAATTTGCCGTGAACTCACAATCCTACCAAGAATTGAGCTTTACACTAGGAGGTGTGATGCATCAATCCAAAAAACACCAATTTAATGGTGGATTAACTTTAAAACTAATTCGTGGATTAGGAACAGCCTTTATCAAAGGGGATAATTTAAACATAAGTATTGATGGCAATCAATCTGCTGACATAAATGGAACTGTTCAATATGGTTACACGGACAATCAATCGGTCATTGACCCATTTAACGACCCTTATGGTTTATTTTCTTTAAATTCCAAAGGATTTGGCGCCGGTATTGACGTGGGTTTTGACTATACTTACCGCTCAAGTAGATTGAAATACAGAAGCAATCAATGCAACTACAACAACAGAAAAAGTGATTACGATTTAAAAATTGCAATGGCTTTCAATGACATTGGAGGCATCCGTTTCAACAGAGGTTCTTATGTTTACAAATACCAAAACCCTGTTAATACAAACGTGAATGTTGCAACAGGCATTTTAGATGGATTTAGATCTAACAATCAAAACACTTTTGATTCCATTGGAAATGCCGTTTTTGGCTCAATGGGGGTGAACAAAAACAGTGGGTTTACAACTGCACTTCCTGCTGCATTTAACTTTCAAGCTGACTTCAGGTTTACCAAACATTTTTACACTCAAATTTTCTTGAACCAAAACTTAAAACCGATGAACTCTTCAGGATTAAGAGCAACTTCCATGTTGTCTGTTATACCAAGAATTGAATCACGAGGTTTTGAATTTAGTATGCCACTTACCTTAAGTGATAATTACAAAAACTTTTATGTTGGCGCATACGCACGTATTGGTCCTGTATTTTTTGGCAGTGATAACTTAGGCGGATTATTAAATGTTGCTTCTAATAGTAATTTTAGAGGAGCAGATATTTATGGCGGTATTTCATTTGGCATTGGACATTGTCACACTGAGTGGATTGACAATCAAGTCGATCCTGTTTATATTGATTCTGTTAGAGATACCACACACACCGAAAAATTAATAAACAAATCTGATACAGTAGTTAAAATCAAAACAGACACTGTAAAAATAGTGGTAAAAGACACAATTAAAATCACTAAAAAAGACACAGTTTATATCAATAATACCAACAATGCCGAATTAGACAGAATTTACAGAAATCGCGAGAATGAAGTATTGAGACGTCAAAGGGAAATTGAGAGACGTGAGAGAGAACTTTTAGAAAGAGAACGCAATTTAAATCAAACAAATGCTCAAGTTTTACAAAACTGCAGAAACCAAAACAATACTTTAACTGAAGAGGTCAACAGACTTAAAAACAATGCTATTTCTAAAGACAGAGAAATTGACCAATTGAGAAGAGAACTTGAAACAGCAAGACAAACCAACAGAAAATACGAAAGTGATTTATTGGTTTGCAAAACATGTCCAGATGATTTAGCTAAGAAAAATGCTGAAATTGTTAAACTTCAGGCTGAAATAGATGCCTTAAGAAAAAACACGACTCAAACCAATGCAGAAGTGATTAAAAAAGCTGAATTAGACAAAGCTAAAGCAGAAGCTGATGCTCTTGTATTAAGAAAACGAGTGGATAGTTTGGGTCTGGTTATTTTAAATAAACAAAAAGAACTGGATTTATGTAAAATTGACAAAAGTACAGGTGATATTAAAAAATGTGAAGAAGAAAAAGCCTTGCTAAATCTTGAGATGATAGAAATGGCTAAAAACATCAACCGATTAAATACCAGAGTTTATAGCTTAACATACAGAGTAGACAGTCTACATAACGAGCTTAACAAGTCGAACAAAGCGCTTGAGGATTGCAAAAGAGCAGCCATAGCCAATGCCGAAGTAATTAAAAAAGCAGAAGCAGACAAAGCTAAAGCGGAGACAGATGCTGAAATAGCGAAGAAAAAAGCTGAGGAGTTGAACCAAGTCTTAATTGCTAGAACTGCTGAGTTAGAAAAATGCAAATCGAGCAATACCAATGAAACAAATGCAGAGGTAATCAAAAAAGCAGAAGCAGACAAAGCTAAAGCGGAGGCAGATGCTGAAATAGCAAAGAAAAAAGCTGAAGAATTAAACCTGTTGTTAATTGCGAGAACTGCCGAGTTAGAAAAATGCAAATCGAGCAACACCAATCAAACAAATGCAGAGGTAATTAAAAAAGCAGAAGCAGACAAAGCTAAAGCGGAGACAGATGCTGAAATAGCGAAGAAAAAAGCTGAAGAATTAAACCTGTTGTTAATTGCTAAAACTGCTGAGTTAGAAAAATGCAAACAAAACTCAACAAGCACTGATGCTGACATTTTAAAAATTAAGAAATGTGAGGATGAGAATGAAATGTTAAAAGCAGAGATGAAAGCATTGGCCGCAAATGTAGGACGTTTGAATACCAGAAATTCTATACTTACATACAGAGTTGACAGTTTGATTAATGTACTTAAAAACAGCAGTTCAAGTAACAATAGTTCAACCGAGGCAGAACTTTTGAAAAAATGCAGAGAAGCTGAAGTACAATACAAAGCTGAAATTACTGGCTTAAAAAACACCATTACTGCCAAAAACAAAACCATAGACAGCACAAGAGCTGCAGCAGAAGTGATTGTTAAAAAACAAACTGAGTTAAACACACAGGTTAATCAATTGAAAGATGAGATTGAAACTTTAAAAGCGAGCAGTTCAAGTAATGATTGTGCTGATTTGAAAAAACAATTAGAAGAAAAAAATGCTCAAATTCTTCAGTTGAATAAAGACAAATCTGATTTACAGTTTAAAATCAACAGTTTGACAAACCAATTGAATGAAACCAGAGTTGAATACAATTTTGTGGTAAAACAAAGTCAAAGATGCAATCAAAAACTTGACAGTTGTATGCGTGGATTATATAACAAAGACATTGTTCCTGACGAAAAAGACAAACCTACTGAAGGAAGTGGTCCATACCAAGGCAACAGAATTGAAAACACAACTCCACCAAAAAGAGAAGAAGACAGACCTAGAAAAACTTTATTAGGCGCTATTTTAGAAGCAGCATTAGAGTCAAGCTCAACGACAGGCTCAAGTAATGAAAACTCAGGAACGGGAACAAGTAGTCCAAGCAGACCAAGACCAAGTAGTCCAAGACCTAGCAGTCCTAACACAACAAGTTCAGATGAGAGTACGAGTAGACCTAAATACGATACTCCAGCACCTTCCAGACCTACAAACACAAGTCCAAGTTCTACACCTTCAAGAACCAACACAAGTAACAATTCAGGTGTAAAAATAAACCAACCAAGTACCCCTGTACCATCTGCACCTAGCCCAAGCAAACCCAGAACTCCAGACCCAACAACCAATAGACAACCAGGAGCAACGACAGGTGCAGGAACACCAAGTCCAAATTCGCCAACCATTAATTCAAGAGGCACAACAGGCGGAGCGAGTGGATTAGAACCTGCAAGAACAAAGTAATATTTTGTAAATTAAAAAAGAGCTGTTATATTTGCAGCCTATTATAGATATCATTTAAATGAGGGGCACTAAAAAGCCCCTCACTTGTTTTTGAAACTTATGGAATTAAAACCGCAACTTAAACGTATTTTGGAAGATGTATTGGTGAATTACGAACACATTTTTTTGGTTGACATACATCAACATCAAAATGAATTTGAATTCACCTTAGATGGTGACCAACTTTTGGGCATCCATGACATTAGTTCTATCAGCAGACAATTCAATAAAATAGCAGACGAGTTACTCCCTGAAGCTGAATATTCAGTTGATATTGCAACTCCGGGTGCTGACAGTCCAATCAAAATATTCAGACAATATCCAAAACATGTAGGCAGAGAATTTCAGGTTACATTAAACACAGACAATCAAAGTTTTAATGGCAAATTAATAGCGGCAGAAGAACCTAATTTAACTTTCGAGTTTTATAAAGTTGAAAAGCCAAAGAAAAAAGATTTACCAGAACAAATAAAGTTAACAATAGACCAAATAAAACAAGCACAAATAATACTATCATTCAAATGACATCACAACAAGTTTTAACAGTTAGAGGATTAGTTGAATCCTTTTCTGAATTTAAGGAATTTAAAAACATCGACCGTGCAACATTAATGCGTGTGTTAGAGGAAGTATTTCGCAATATGCTTAAAAAAAGATATGGCGACGACTCTAATTTTGACATTATCATCAATACAGACCAAGGTGACTTGGAGATTTATCGCAATAGATTAATTGTGGATGAATGTGAAGTCGAAGATGAAAACAAACAAATAAGCATTACTGATGCAAGAAAAATAGAGCCTGACTATGAAATTGGTGAGGAAGCGATTGACCAAGTACCAATGGATTTCTTTGGAAGAAGAAACATATTAGCAGCTAGACAAACCTTAATGACCAAGATTCTTGAGCTTGAAAAAGATGAACTTTTCAGAAAGTATTCAGACAGAGTTGGTGAAATAGTAAGTGGTGAGGTATATCAAATTTGGAAAAAAGAAATCATGGTATTGGATGACGAAGGCAATGAATTATTATTACCTAAATCAGAAATGATTCCAGCAGATTTCTTCAAAAAAGGTGAAACAGTGAAAGCGATTGTTCACGAAGTGAGCATGATAAATGCTTCTCCAAAAATCATCTTATCTAGAACTTCTCCTGTATTTTTAGAGCGATTATTAGAACTTGAGGTTCCGGAAATATTGGATGGTTTAATTACTATTAAGAAAATTGTTAGAGAACCGGGTGAGCGTGCTAAAATTGCAGTTGAAAGCTACGATGACAGAATCGACCCAGTAGGTGCTTGTGTGGGTATGAAAGGAAGTCGTATTCACGGTATCGTTAGAGAATTACGCAATGAAAACATCGACGTTATCAACTTTACGACAAACAGCTCTTTATACATACAAAGATCATTAAACCCTGCTAAAATATCTTCAATAGCGATTAATGAAGCAAACAAAAAAGCAAGCGTATTCTTAGCGCCTGACCAAGTTAGTTTGGCTATTGGTAAAGGAGGTTATAACATTCGTTTGGCTAGTAGATTGGTTGGTTACGAAATAGAAGTTTACAGAGAAGACGTTGAGTATGATGATACAGACATCGACTTAGAAGAATTCGCAGACGAAATTGACAGCTGGATTATTGATGAATTAAAAGCGATTGGTTTAGATACCGCTAAAGCTGTTATAGATATTCCAAACGAACAATTAGTTTCAAGAACTCAATTGGAAGAAGAAACAGTTGAAGAAATTAAAAAGATTCTGAAAGCAGAATTTGAATAATTTTTATCCATAATATAATTAAAAAGGAGGTTTTATAAACCTCCTTTTTTTATGCCTAATAGTTTCAAACATAAACATTGCCAAAAATGCCACTCTAATTCAACCATTAAGAATCACATGTTAGCTTCATAGAACAAACACTTGAAATAGTTTAAGCCAAACCCCGATTCATATAAAAACAGTTAAGCAAGACTATATGTAGAGTCGTCTGAAATACTTAAAGTATTTATTCAAAACTAGATTAAATAAAAAATACTTAAATTATAAAGCATAAAAAAAGGGAGTTAAAACTCCCTTTTTTCAAAATATGTTATCAATTATTTCTTTTTGGTTTTGTCTTTGTAATAAAGCACATTGCCTTTAACTGTTGCGTTAATTTTCTTCATTTGAGTATTCAATGCACCAATTGTAGGTTCAGTTACTTTACTACTAATTACAATCTTAGCTCCTTGAATAACAAAATCACCAATTTGGATACTTGCCACAAAAGTATTGCTTGGCAATTTTGTTCCATCTGCTAATTTAATAGATTCGCCATCTTCAAAATCTTTCTTAGAAACCACTTTAGCATCAAGTAATTGTTTGAACATATCTTCAGAAATTTCTATTTTTCTTCCTGTTGGATTAAACAACCAATTTACATTTTCTTTATCGTTAACCATAGTTGGCACAAACAATGCACCACCTTGAGAAATTAAACTAACTTGACTGTAGTCGGCCATTGAAGCTGTATCAGCATTAGCAGGAGTTGACGTTGGTGCTGTCCCTGTTCCAGGTTTAGTTCCAGCTCCTGTAGTACCAGTTCCTGTAGTTCCTGTTCCTGGGATGGTGCTTTTAATAGGACCATCTTTTAAAGCTTCTGTATTAACATTTTTGAAAGTAATTTCACCTTCCTCAGTATTTACAGTACCATTATTAGCTTTTAATGCATCATAACCAAAACTGTAAGGATTATTAATAGCTGCTATTTTCATAGTTACATTTGTCATTGTATAGCTTACATCTTTTGGACCTACTCTTAACGTATTTAATTTAACAGTTGCAGTTGGTTTAACACGACCACCAGCGATATCAGCCATGGTTACACCGGTTAAATCAGTTTGTTTTACAACACCTTTAGCGATTAGATTTTTTAATTCTAAAACACTGATAGTTAAGTCAGCACCAGGAGCAACGATTGCTGTTCCTGTAGCTGCAATATCATTTCCGGCAGCGGCTACAATGTAGGCATCATTTTTCTTACCAAGTTTTACTATGATAGGTTTAACGTTCACATTGTTCGCATCTTTGCTATTTACAGCAGCTACTCGTGGGTCGAAATTCACATCTAATGTACGAATTGTAGTACGTCTATTTTCTTGGTGTTTATTTTCAGGGCAATCCACTTTAACGGCGCCTTCACATTTACAATCGTTTACCAATTGAGACTCACCATAACCTTGTGCTACTAATCTACGAGCATCAATCCCTTTTCTTACTAGGTATGACACAGCACTGTCAGCTCTTCGTTGAGACAATCCCATATTGTAATCGTAAGATGAACGACAATCCGTATGTGAACCCAACTCTAAACGAAGTTTAGGATATTTTACAAGGAGTGGTAATATTCTTTCGTCTAATACTTTGGCAGCATCAGAACGAATTTCAGCACGGTCTAAGTCATAGAAAATTGGCACAACCTCTTCGATAATTTGTGAGTACAAGCAGAAATCTTGTTTAAGTGTGGTAGAAATTTTTATTCCTCTCGTTGTTCTTTGAACCAATTCAGCATCGAAATAATACAATTCACGGTTGGTACAAGACATTTCATAATTAGTTTTTTCTTTCAATATTACTTTACCATAATATCCGTTAGCATCTGTTTTTACTACAATTTTAGTAGTGTCTTTGTCATTTGTAAATGTAATAACTGAATTTGCTAATGGTTTAGAATTATTGAATGTAGCAGGATTTGTTTTAGGAAGAACACATTCGTACACATAACCTTCAATTTCTATAACTAGCGGCGTAATGTTAAATTCATAAATATCAAAGTTCCCTTTACCACCACAACGGTTTGAAGTAAAGAAACCGTGGTCGGGATTGTTGTTATCGAAAGTCATACCAAAATCATCACCACCACTATTGATAGGAGCACGTAGATTTTCTGGTTCTGTCCATTCTGTACCTGAACCTTCACACTTAAATACATCTAAACCGCCCATACCCATGTGACCGTTTGATGAGAAATAAACACTTTTGTCGTGTAAATTATAGTAAGGGAACATTTCATCCGAAGTAGTATTAATTGTTTTTCCTAAGTTGAAAGGCTCGCCCCAATCTTTGGCACGTTGGTTATAAATAGCACACCAAATATCGTATCCACCTTCACCACCATCGCGGTTTGAAGAGAAATATAAGGTTTTGCCATCTTCACTTATTGCAGGGTGACCATAGTCAAAACTGTCATTGATACTGAAGCTTAACATTTGTTCTTCGCCCCATTCTGAACCATTCATTTTGGCCATGTACAACTTACATGAGGTTGACTTACCATCAGAACCATTACATTGCGTATAGTATACAG
>JBIPNH010000207.1:0-2744 GCA_044373665.1 Bacteroidia bacterium | reverse complement strand
AATGGCCGTTTATAATACCAACTTCAATTATACAAAAAGAGCAATTGATTCAGTATTAAAACAAGACTTTCAAGATTTTGAACTTATCATTATTGACGATGGCAGTAAGGAAAACAACCGTGAATCTTTATTAGAATATGCTGAAAAACATGAAGATAAGATAATCTACATTAGACACAGCAACCGTGGTCAATCTGAATCTATCAATCGCGGTGTGTTATACAGCATGGGTGAATACATCACCATTTTGGACAGCGACGATGAATACAAACCGAATCATTTGAGCGCTTGCCTTCGCGAAATAGAAGGTCTTGACTTAATATGCTCAACTACGGAAACCATCGTTGACACCGAAAATGACTATTATGTGCCCGACAAAGATGATTATACCAAACTCATACATTTGGATGATGTGGTGTTATTTGGCACCTTGTTCGGACAGAAAAAAGTATTTACAGATTTAGACTTTAAAACGGGTTTCGCCGCAGATGCTGATTTTTTTGAACAAGCTGCAGCAAGATTCCGTGTTAAAAAGCTTGACCTACGTACTTATATTTACCATCGAAACATTCCAAACAGTATTTGCGCCACACTTAAAAAAGCAAATTTTGCCAACGCCTAATCATGGCAGTTGATTTTCTTTCCTTTCCTCCTAACACGAATCTTGTATTGGCATGTCACATTACAGGCATTTACGATGTTAATCGTAATTTAACGCTTGCCAATGATGACTATAACTTGGTTAAAGATTGGGCAGAATCGGTTACTGCGGCTAATTTACATGGGGTTATTTTCCATAATAATTTCTCCGATGAAACCTGCCAAAGATATGAAAATGACAATATTTCATTTGTCAAAATAAACTACAACCCACAATTCAATCCCAACGTATACCGTTATTTTATCTACAAGGATTTTCTGCAAAAGCATATCAAGCAACTCAAAGCAGTCTTTGTAACCGACATTACGGATGTTGTTCTAATTAAAAATCCATTTATTGAATCCTTTTTCACAGACAATCCAAGTTCTCTATTTTGTGGTGATGAACCCAAAATACTCAACAATGAGTGGATGATAGCTCATTCAGAAAATCTAAGAAATAACATTAGTGATTATTCAGAATATGAAAATAAATTTGGGCATGAAACACTTTTAAACTGTGGAATAATTGGCAGCAAAGCTCCCCTATTGCTTGACTTTATTGAAAAACTTTGTCAAATTCATGAAGAGGCTAATTCCGATAACAAAACGGAATACACTGGTGACATGGGTGCATTTAATTATTTGGCTAGAACTCTGTTTAATAAGTTCTTAAAGCACGGCGCACCCATTAACACCCAATTTAAAATGTACGAAACGCAGCGAAGTGATTGCTGGTTTAGACACAAATAATTTCAAAAAACAAAGTAAGTAATCATACTTTTTTATATATTTGTCTAAAATTACCAAAAGCACTTCCCCTATTGACAGACAAGAAATCGTTTATCAATTGGCAAAAATGGGCTATCCTGAAGTTAAGCCGTTGTTGGTGTTATCACCAACAATTAATTTTCAGATTGCTTGTCGTTGGTGATAACACCAACAACGGCACAAAACTTCTATTATTCATTCAGAATCTATTAAAGAAAACTATTTGAAACACATTGATAAAATTTTGAAAAGTTAAATAGTACAAGTAATTTATTTAAAAACCTGTCGTTCATATTCCAATAGACTAACCCATTCAATGAAAAAACTCACCCTTATTTGGCTGTCTTTATTTTTATTATCCTGTGTCACGCCTCAATCAGAAAAGCAAAAGCTATTCACAGTCCCTGTAATTGTTCAAGACAGCAGTAAAAAAACAATTGAAACTTTTAATACTAATTCCATCAATCAATCTATGGCTATCTTTATCGGAAAAAGTGCATTTTGCGACTCTTATTCAATTACAAATCACTATATAAACAACCAAAATTACAAAAACGACTTTCTTGACAAAAAAGAACTTTTCTTATCCGATTCATTAAAAACTGATGGATTTGAATTATTTCCCGATTATAAAAACACTGTTTTTTGGTCAAACCAAGATGAAGAGAAAACCTACCGTTACTATCCTGTTTATGTAGCAAACAACACTCCCAATACTAAGGTTTTTAAAGGCAAAGACCAACATGTTATTGTTATTCAAGAAGCGCTTGACTCTAATAAAAATTGGAGACCAATAGAGGGTCGAAAATTATTTTTTTGTGGCATCGGTTATTGGGGACTTAAAATACACTCCAACGAATTTGTTGCTCTATTAATTCCCAAATATGATGGAAAGTTTAAAACAAAAATTAGACTTAGACTTGAAATTGGGGACATAATATACGTCTCAACACCTTATGAAGGCTATATAAATCAAAAACAATTTCATTTCAACAAAGAAGATGAATACTTGTATAAACAATATATTGAGAATAAAACTACTGCAATAAAGCACCTTTTCTTAGGCTCAATACCTTTAGAAACTGAAGACTAATTCCATAAAAGCTTAAATGATTAAAAATGAATCCTACATTCGAGTTGTTAAGCCGAGACCAACAACAATCAATTTTTACTTATAAAAATCAACACTTTAATTCAATCTGAAAGCGTGCGACTTCTTAAGCTCTTTATATTCTTCTTTGTTTGTTTAATCTCATCATGTCATTATTCCAACAATAAAAACCAGCAAACAAGCACATCTAAAGATAGTGTCAATACACAACAAACAAAAACCG
>JBIPNH010000095.1:0-9132 GCA_044373665.1 Bacteroidia bacterium | reverse complement strand
CAAGTTTTTTGGATTAAAAATAACTTTAGTGTAAATGCCTTTGTAAGAATCGGTTGTGCTTAACTCTTTGAGTAAATCTAGAGTAAGTTGATCTGTAGAACAATCGTCGATGATGATTAACTCTAACTGCGAATGACTGAAGTTTTGATGGACAACCGAATCTAAACATTCAATTAAATAAGCCCCTGAATTGTATACAGGTATTATAAAGCTAAATTGTATTTCTGAAGTCTGTCTAGACATGTTTTAATTCGTATTTTTTTGATATGCGGGTAAGATTTTTATTGTAAAAAGGGTCGTTCTTAATTAAGCTTTCCCATTTTGAAATAAAATATTGTTTTTCGTAGGATTGTTTTTTTAGTGAATTTGAATTAATAATCGGATTTCCTCTTGTCAAACATTCGTAATGATACATTTTAACCCAAGGTACATAAACATTATACATTCCCTTGTTATACAGTTTACAACACAATTCAACATCGTTACAATCAACCGCTAAATTTTCGTCAAAACCACCAATTTCATTAAACTTATCTTTTTGAATCATCATACAAGCCCCCGTAACTGCACTGTAATTGGTAAGGCAATTTGTGTTGTTAAAATAACCCGAAGTGTCTTTGTGTGCCCCCGAATAAATATGTGCCCCTGTGTCGTCAAGTGATAAAACAATACCTGCGTGTTGTATCGTATTGTTGGGATACAATAACTTCGGTCCTACAGCACCAACATTATCCAATTGGGCTATTTTTACCAATTCCTCTATTAAGTTTTCGCTAATTAACTCAGTATCGTTGTTAAGGAAAAGTAAGAACTCTCCATTGCTGTGTTCTACTGCTTTGTTGTTAATTACAGAGTAGTTGAATGGTATATCTAAAGGGAAGCATCTGATTTGGTTTGGAAATTGGAATTCCCAATCGGCAACCGTAGTATGAAAACTTTTTTCGGTGCTTCCATTGTCAATAATGATTATTTCAAAATTCTTGTAAGTAGATTTCTCAACTATAGATTGAATACAAGCATTTAATATATTGGCCTTGTTTTTAGAGGGAATAATAATAGAAACTAGAGGTTGATTGGTTTTAAAAACAGGCTCAAAACAACCTAACGAAGCCTCGGAGATTTTGGCATAAGCATTTGGATAAAATTCGCTTAAGAAATGATTCAATGAAATATGATTTTTTTGAATTTTGTCTGGCGTTAACAAATCTTCGTATCGATGATATAGAATTTTGGAAATGTGTGAAATAGCCTTTGAATGCTTTGTGAAATGAAGAATTAAACCATAGAAATTATCAAAACTTTTAATAGGCGTATTTTGGAAAATGGATTTAGAAACCAAAAACAATGACCCTATATAATTGCGAGAAAGTAATGTGTGCGGACTATAATCGGGTTTGAAATACGGATTGGATGTGGTTTCTGATAATGGGTCTGTGATAAAATCATTGTCTGCATAAATAAAATCAACCTTTTTATCAGCATTTATTTGGTTAACTATTTGGTACAAGCAGTCTGCCCTTAGGATACAAGCCAATTTGGTAAAGAGAACATAATCGCAAATGACATCAGACTTCTCGCTGTTGAATCTGTCCAGACTAGTAACACTGTATTTGAAATCGTTTTTAGTGATTTTGTCTAATGTATATTGAATTTTTTCAGAAGGTTTGTCCAATATAAAGGTAACAAAATAGTGGCTATAAATTTGTTGTTCTATTGATTGCAAAAAACGGTTGATGTATTTAAAATTTTCACTATTCACAAATACAAACAACTGTATATGCGGTTGAATGGCATAGTTAGTGATATTCAAACTCATAGCCTCCAAATCACTTTCTCTTGGGAAATGTTTTTCAATGTATTGTTGGTAATTTACTTTTTCGTACCCTTTACTCAAACCAATAAGGGTGTTTACTTTGCCAAAAACAAGTTTGAATAATTGTTTGAAAAACTTAGCAATTAAAAGAAGTCCGGGTTTGGAAAATAAAAACAATAAGCGTTGTAAAAAACGGTATTTATTGCTTTTTAAATAACTATCACTTGTTAATATTAGTTTGGTTTTGGTGAAAAATAAATATAGTTTCCAATAAGTACTTCCTTCAATTTCTTTAATACGTTCTTCGTAATTCTTAACGGCAGTTAGCAAAGCATTGTATTCTGCTTCTTGCAAACTGTTTTTAGGAATTGTTGAATTATTTGTATTTATTTTCTTCATTAATTAATTTTCGAAAAGTTGATGATAAATAGGACCAATTTCATTAATGTCTCCATAATGGGTAATGGTTCCATTGTTTACTAGTGCTGCTTTGCTACACATGTTTTGTGCTTCAGCAAAATTGTGCGAAACAAAAATAATCGTTGCGCCAGCTTCTTTGATGTCGGATACTTTCTTCAGGCATTTGTGTTGAAACCCAATATCTCCCACCGACAAAACCTCGTCTATTAACAAAATTTCGGGTTGCTTCATAATAGCAATACTGAAAGACAATCGGCTCATCATGCCTGTGCTGTATCTTTTTACTTGCCAATGAATGGCATCACCTAGTTCGGAAAACTCAATGATTTCAGGCATCAGTTGCTTGGTCTCATATTGTGTCATTCCCATTAGCGCACAGGATAGTTTTATATTTTCAATGCCGCTTAATTCGTGTTCCAATCCAACACCAAGACCAAGAAGGGGTGCTACTTTGCCATGAATGTTTATTTCTCCTTTTTCGGGTTCAATAATACCTGACAAGGTTCGCAATAATGTGCTTTTGCCAGAACCATTTTTACCCAATAAAGCAATACTTTCCCCTTTCTTAATGTCTAAATTGATGTTTTGAAGTACAAACTGTTTTTTCAAAAAACTGTATTTGCCAATGTTTAAAACAAAATCTTTCAGAGAGATAAAACCATTCTCTTGGACATAAAAACAAATGTCAACCCCTTTAAGTTGTATGATAGTTTCAGGCTGTGTCATATATTGGAAATAAAGCCCTTTCTGTATTTTTTAAATAAAGTGTAACCAAGTGTAAAGGAAAACAATGCAAGGAGTGAACACACCATTAAGTTGAAACTATTAGGCACAACAGAACGGTAGAAAATATCGTGGTAGGACTCAATAAAGTAATAAAATGGATTTAACTTGAGTAAATATCGAGTAGATTCGGGAAGTAAATCGGGCGTGTAAGCGATGGGAGTAAAGTAAAAAAACGCCGGAATAATGGTAGTCCACAAAAGTTGTATGTCTCTGAAAAATACATTGAGTGTTCCTAATGCCATTCCTATTCCCAATATAAAAACAGCAGTTATTAATAACAAGGGAATAACGGCTAATATGCTAAAATTAAGTTGGTAGCCTAAAAAAAACATCAATATAAAAAAAGGAACTAAAGTTAACGCCAAATTGATTAGTGCAGCAACAATGGCAGACAAAGGAAAACTAAAGGGGTGTAAATTGATTGACTTTAAAATTGAGGCATTGTCAATAAAAGAAGTTAATACTTGAAGGATAGACGCCGATATAAAGTTCCAAAATACAAGGCCACTTAAGGCATACAATCCAAAGTTTTCGATGTGGTTAATTTTACTAAAAACCAACATCAGTATAAGGAGGAACAACAGCGGATTGAGCATACTCCAAAAAATTCCAAGAAATGAGTTCTTGTAACGAAGTTTTATCGTTTTTATAGCCAAACTAAGTACGGCGTTTCGGAATCCTTTATTGAAGCTTAAGTTACCCAAATATAAAATTTTTGCAAAAATAAGGTTATTTTTTGGTTAAGCCATCATTAAAATACCTTTCAAAATTGTTGAAAATGAGGTTTTATACAAGCAAAAGACAATGTATATTCGCTAATCAATTTTAACGAACATGTCATCTCAAGAAAAACTAAAGGAACTTATACAGCAGTCATATCATTTTACAGGAACATCCATTCCTTTGGGTACAGCCAAGTTGGGCGATTCTGTTATTGAAAATGCAGTTGTAAGTGTACCTTTGAAAACCCTAAACAGACATGGTTTAATTTCGGGTGCAACAGGAACTGGTAAGACAAAAACACTGCAAAATTTAGCGGAAAAATTATCATTAAATGGCGTTCCAACCTTGTTGATGGATATCAAAGGAGACTTAAGTGGTATATCGCAACCGGGACTATTGAATGACAAAATCACAGAAAGGCATCACAAAATTGGTATTCCGTGGACACCACAGGGATTTCCAGTTGAGTTTTTGTCAATTTCGGGAGAAAAAGGAGTTAAAATGCGTGCCACAATTTCGGAGTTTGGTCCAGTTTTACTTTCCAAAATACTTGAGTTGAATGACACGCAAAGCGGAGTAGTTAGTTTGGTTTTTAAATATTGTGATGACCGTTCTTGGCCTTTATTGGATATCAAAGATTTCAGAAAAGTATGTCAGCATATTCAAACAGGAGAAGGCAAAGCTGAAATTGAAAAAGAATATGGTTTAGTAAGTAGCGCAAGTATCGGTGCAATTATGCGAAGTTTGATTGAGATAGAACAGCAAGGCGCTGATGTGTTCTTTGGTGAAAAAAGTTTTGATGTTACAGATTTAATGCGCACCGATGACAAGGGGTATGGCTATTGTTCAGTGTTGCGACTTACAGATATTCAAAGCAAACCCAAACTGTTTTCATCATTTATGTTGTGTTTGTTGGCTGAAATTTACCAAACATTGCCGGAAATTGGAGATAAGGACAAGCCTAAATTATGTATTTTTATAGATGAAGCACACCTCATTTTCAAAGAAGCAACCAAAACACTGCTGAATCAGATAGAAACAATAGTGAAGTTGATTCGTAGTAAAGGTGTTGGTTTGTTTTTTATTACCCAAGATCCAAGCGATGTGCCTGATGAAATATTGGGTCAATTGGGTTTGAAAATGCAACATGCTTTAAGAGCCTTTACCGAAAAGGACAGAAAAGCTATTAAAACTATAGCCGAGAATTTTCCTCCAAGTGACTATTACAAAACTTCGGAGTTACTAACTGCATTGGGGATTGGGGAAGCTTTGGTAACAGTATTGGACGAAAAGGGAATTCCTACTCCCTTGGTTCATACCTATTTAACGGCACCATTAAGCCGAATGGATATTATTACAGAAGCAGAAATGGAAGCCATAATTTCCCAATCAGAATTGGTAGAAGAATACAATGAGGAAATAAACAGACAAAGTGCTTACGAAATATTAAGCAATAAATTGACTACTGCTCCTACAGTAGAACATAAACCGATAGAGGTAATTGGAGAAAGGGCGCCTAACAGAGAAATAAAAGAGGAAACCTCTACAGCTGAAAAAGTGTTAAACCATTCGACCACTAAAATGATATTCAGAGAGGTTTTACGTGGTTTTTTGGGAGTGTTAGGCTTAAGTTCGTCAACACGAAAAAAAAGACGTAATTCTACTTGGTTTTAATAGTACCCTAATTATAAGCGATGATAAAGAAATTAAAAACACTTTTATTCTTTTTGTTTTTGGGTTTAATGGCTTACTATTTTTACCCTATTATAAAAGCCAAATACTTTAAAAGTGAGGATGAAAAAGGAGGAGTGGATAAAGTTATAGAAAATTATGGTTTTCAAATTGAACAAGCTGCCAATACCTATCAAATTTCGCCCGATTACCTCAAAGCACTGTGTATGTTGGAAAGTTCAGGGACAAAAACTATTGTTCCAAGGTATGAAAAACATGTGTTTAAAAAGCTCAAAAAAGTTAGAGATGGCGATTTGGAAAACTATGAACATGTAACACAAGCCATGTTAAAAGATGCGAATGATGAAGCGCTCAAAAATTTAGCAAGCAGTTGGGGCCCTTTTCAATTAATGGGTTACAAGTGTTTGTTGTTAGATATTAAAATTAAGGATATTCGCGGCGATGATGCCGTTTTATATGGTGTAAAATGGATTAATCTAGCTTATGGTGAAAGATTGAGAAACGGAAAATACAAAGACGCTTTTCATGTTCACAATGCAGGAAAACCTTTTCCCAAAGATGGTATTCCCAAAACTTACGATAAACAATACGTTTACAAGGGATTAAAATACATGGATGTTTTTAAGAAAAAGTCCCAAAATCAAGAATAGAGAATTGCTTGATTGAAAATTAGCATTAAATTTGTACCATGAAAATTGCGGTAGTTGGTGCAACTGGTTTGGTAGGAACCAAAATGTTAGAAATTTTAGCGGAAAGAAATTTTCCATTTACTGAATTAATATTAGTGGCTTCTCCCAAATCGGTGGGTCAAAAAATCAACTTTCAGGGTAAAGACTATGAGGTAGTGAGTATGGAAACGGCTATTTCATTAAAACCACAAATAGCTTTATTTTCGGCTGGTGGAAGCACGAGTTTAGAATGGGCCCCTAAGTTTGCCGAAGTAGGAACTACTGTTATTGATAATTCTTCTGCTTGGAGAATGGATGCCGACAAACCTTTGGTAGTTCCAGAGGTAAATGCCCATATTCTGAAAGCAACTGATAAGATTATAGCAAATCCTAATTGCAGCACTATTCAAATGGTTGTAGTTTTGAATCCTTTACACCAACAATATTCTATTAAAAGAGTAGTGGTGAGTACGTATCAAAGTGTTACAGGCACAGGAAAAAAAGCTGTCGATCAGTTGATGAATGAGCGAAATGGCGTTAAAGGCGAAATGGCTTACCGTTATCCGATTGACTTAAATTTAATCCCACAAATAGATGTATTTTTGGAAAACGGCTATACCAAAGAGGAAATGAAAATGGTGATGGAAACCAAAAAAATTATGGGTGATTCTTCAATACAAGTAACAGCCACAGCGGTTAGAGTCCCTGTTATGGGTGGTCACAGTGAAAGTGTAAATATTGAATTCAATTCGCCATTTGAGTTGTCAGAAGTAATTGATTTGTTAGAAAATACAGAAGGAGTGGTGGTGCAAGACAATATCAGTTTGCAAGAGTATCCCATGCCAATCAATGCGCATAACAAAGACGCTGTTTTTGTTGGTAGATTAAGAAAAGACGATACGCAAGCCAATACAATGAATGCTTGGATTGTCTCCGATAATTTGCGTAAAGGTGCCGCAACCAATGCTGTTCAAATTGCTGAGTATTTAGTTCAAAACCAATTGGTTTAGTGCCTACTTTTCCACATTAGTGGATATTTGATTCAATTACATTACTTGGATTGGTGTATGTTTGTGTTTATGAAAAACATCGTCATTATTGCAGGTGGAAAATCTCCTGAACATGAAGTTTCTATTGTTTCTGCACGCAATATTTATCAGTACTTTGATAAACAGCAGTTCAATGTTGAAGTAGTTGGTATTTCTAAAAAAGGAGAGTGGTTTCATTTGAGCGAACAATCTTTGTTAAATACCAATGAAATAGGGTCGAGCGATAAGCACTTAAAGCTTTGTTTTATGCCATTCGATGCATTGCCATTGCGTTACCAAAACAATATTGACAAAGGTTTGCCGGTTGATGTATTTTTCCCGATTACACATGGTGTTTATGGTGAGGATGGTTTTTTGCAAGGTTTGTTAGAATATACAAATAAGCCTTATGTTGGTCCAGGTGTTTTAGGGAGTGCCATTGGAATGGACAAAGATGTAAGCAAACAATTGTTACAGCAAAATGGAATTATGGTGACGCCTTGGCTTACTTATTTAAAAGGAGAAACAATAGATTATACAGCTTTAATTAACATGGGATTCCCTTTGTTTATTAAGCCTGCCAATATGGGAAGTGGCGTTGGTGTTGAAAAAGCAAGTAATGAAGAAGAGTTGAAAGATGCGATTCACAATGCCTTTGAATATGATGTAAAAATACTGATTGAAAAAGGGATAAAAGGAAGAGAAGTGGAAACGGCTGTGATGGGTAATTTTAATACCAAAGTGAGTGGTGTCGGTGAAATTATTGTAAATTCAGGGTTTTACACTTACGAAAATAAGTATGTAAATGAAGCCACTAAGGTGGTTATTCCTGCTGAAAATTTTCCTGAAGCTGCAACTAAGTTACTTCAATCGACTGCATTAAAAGCTTATAAAGTGTTGCAGTTGGAAGGCTTGAGTAGGGTTGATTTCTTTTATGTTTCCGACACTGAGTTTTATTTAAACGAAGTCAATACTTTGCCTGGTTTTACCAATATTAGCATGTATCCTAAATTATGGGAACAGGAAGGGGTTTCTTACCCTTCTTTATTGGCACAATTGGTTTCAATTGCTGAGGAAAGATTCAATATCAGACAAGGACTTAAACGTCTTTTGTAATTTAGAATATAATAGTTTCTTAAACTATAAGTTGAAAAGTACACACATAAAAAAACACGAACCATAGTTCGTGTTTTTTTATGTGTGTATAATTGTAATTTAGATTAATCTAATATAGTTTGTTCTCTGTCTGGACCTACAGAAATAATATGAATAGGCAATGCTAATTCAGTTTCAAGGTATTTGATATAATCGAGAAAGTTTTGAGGTAAATCTGCTTTTTTTCTACAGATGGTTAAATCTTCTGACCAACCTTTAAAGCTTTTGTAAATTGGTTCAACTGTTTCATTACACAAATCGTATGGAATTTGATTAGTTTCAGAGCCATTCACTTTATACGCAACAGCTACTTTTACTTCGTCAAACTCACTTAACACGTCGCTTTTCATCATAATTAAGCGATTAACGCCGCTCAACATAATGGCATATTTTAAAGCAACCAAGTCGAGCCAACCACAACGGCGTGGTCTGCCAGTTGTTGCGCCAAATTCGTTTCCTTTTTTTCTTAAAAGTTCACCAGTTTCATCTAACAGTTCAGACGGAAAAGGGCCGCTTCCTACACGAGTGCAATAAGCTTTAAAAATTCCGTAAACATCGCCTATGTTTTGTGGGGCAATTCCTAATCCGTTACAAACGCCACCTGAAATGGTGTTACTAGAAGTCACAAAAGGATAGCTACCAAAATCGATATCCAACATACTACCTTGTGCACCTTCGGCTAGTATTTTATGGGTTGGTATAGCGTCATTGATAAAATACTCAGTATCCTCGAACTTAAATTCTTTAAGAAATTCACAAGCTTCAAAAAACTCTTGGTCGAGCGCATTGATGTCAAAATCGCTGTAACCTAAAAATTCAACTAGTGCGAGTTGTTCTTTTTTAATAG
>JBIPNH010000206.1:0-2747 GCA_044373665.1 Bacteroidia bacterium | reverse complement strand
GGACAGTCATGCTGGAAAATTTTGTCCTCAAAATTTATTCAGCATCTGTTTTCGTTTTTTTATTTGGAGATGCTGAATCAAGTTCAGCATGACGGTGTGGGTGAAAATACGCAATACTATGACAATGTACAGTCATGCTGAAACAAATTCAGCACAGGTTACGGAATTTATTTTAACCGAGCACAGTCATGCTGGAAAATTTTGTCCTCAAAATTTATTCAGCATCTGTTTTCGTTTTTTTATTTGGAGATGCTGAATCAAGTTCAGCATGACGGTGTGGGTGAAAATACGCAATACTAACAGAATATTCTGTCATGCTGGAAAATTTTGTCCTCAAAATTTATACTGAATCAAGTTCAGCACAGGTTTCCGCATCCTTTAGGGCTGTCATAACGACAACGGAGGTATCTTAGTTCTCTTTAAAAAAGCTGTCGGGATAAGATGTCTCCTTCGTCGACATGACAGCTTGGGAGGCCTCACCCACTAGGCTAATCCTAGCCACGGCCAGCCCTCCCGATATTTATCGGGACCGAAGGAGAGGGGAGCTTGGTGTCGTTTATGGACTCAACTTAAAAGTTATTTTGTCTATGGTTCGAGAACCTCACCATGACAAAAAGCTTTATTAAAAAATCAAAAATCTTTCTTGTGTTCCAAACGTGCCATTCAATGCGGTGGTTTTTGGGGGTTTAGATTTTTTTGGGTTACCTCAAAGGAAGTTCCTCGAGTGGACTCGAGGAAATCACCTGTAGAGGTCAAAAAAAGCAAACCCTCAAAAATTTATTTAGCTCTGTAAATAAAAGCCTCATTGTGGCACTAGCTTTTTCTTTGGGTAGCTTCGCTGCTCCCGCAGTACTGCGGGATTCGTGGTCTTTCTTTTTTGCAATGACCCTTTACTTCGACAAGCTCAGCATAAACTCGCTCAGGATGACATTAAGAAAGTAGAGACATGAAGTAAATGAGAATTAAGTCGTAAATCCGAATATTATTGAATGAAATCAGCCAAGTAATGCGTTACCGGAAAGCTATTTGAAGAGATGTCTCCTTCGTCGACATGACAGCAGGAGAGATATTTCACGCTGTGCAGGGTGATTGTAGAATAATCCGATAGTCATCACGAATCTAGTTCAGGACAGGTTTCCGCATCTCCCTTGGTTAATGGGTAATGTTTGAATCCTTTTTTATTGATGAAGATTAGCCCGAATTTTCAAACTCTCGTTGTTGCATTGGTATTTTTCTTATTTCGGCTGTATTGATTAATATTCTATTTAATGTTTCGCTAAATGCTTTTTCATCCACCTTTTCTCTATAGAAAATATCATCAATTAAATCGAACGTATATTTTTCACTTAACCATTCTTTTATCAAAGTTTCTGATTGATTCAAGTAATCATCATCCTTACAAAGAGTTGCTTACTTTATAACGTGTCCGTTTTTTCTTATTTTTTACCCTCATTATAAAAACATGAGAAAAGTTTACCCACGTTTTCAATATCCTCTTTTAAGCAATTCATATAGCTTGGTATTTACGTAAATTACTTCTTTTCCTTTATTTTCTGAGGTCAAAATGGCTAACTCTTCAAGGGTTTTTAAATAGTTTCCTGCGGTTTTTCTATTGAGTTTTAGATTTTCTACCAAAAACTCAATCTTGCAATAAGGATGTATAAAGAGCTGTTCAATCAAATCTTTGGAATAGATTCTCGGCAATTTTTCTTGCACCAATTTTTGCGTTTCGTTAAACAGTAGATTGATTTTATTAATTTGCTCAATGGTGCTTTGAGCTGTCTGTTCAATGCCTTTTAGCATATACAAAATCCAATGTTCCCAATTATTTTTAGTCCGAACCTCTTGTAATAATCGGTAGTAATCTCCTTTGTTTTGGATAATGTAAGAACTAAGATACAACACAGGTTCATTTAACAGTCCTTTTAAAATCAAATACAAAACATTGATAATCCTACCTGTTCTACCATTTCCATCATAAAAAGGGTGGATGCTTTCAAATTGATAATGTTGAATGGCTAACTTGATTAATGGTGAAATGTCATCAACATCATTATTCAAATATTCTTCTAAATTTTTCATCAAATTAGTGATTGATTCAAAATTATCAGGAGGTGTATAAATTACTTCATTGGTCAAGTCGTTGATTAATGCTGTACCTGGGAGTTTTCTATAACCTGCATTATTTTGCTCCAATTCTTTCTGAATAGTAATTATGCCGTTTGTATTCAGAAATCCCCTTTCTTTGATTAAGAGAGTTCCCATCAGTAGAGCTTCTCTGTATCGTAAAACTTCTTTGGTTGCCAAATCAGGTTTAGCCGACTTGGCATATAATGCTTGGTAAAGATTGTCTTGAGTTGTTATTACATTTTCAATTCCTGAACTGGCTTGCGCTTCTTTTAAAATAACGGCATTGATCAAAATATTTGGATTGGGCAATGTACCTGCAAGTCCCTTTAATTCAGCCAAAGCTACTGCTGATTTGCTTTCTTGTTTTAGAATGGCTATTGTCTCCACCATAGATTGTTTTGGTGGAAGGAGAGCTAAATCGTTAAAAGCTTTTTTTGATTTTATTGCCATTTCTATTTAAACTCTTCTAAATATTTTGTATACTGTAATGTTTTCGGATTAATTAAAGACCAACAACATGATTGTTTTTAGTCATTTTGTCTTTTGCAATTGGTTTAGACATCATGCAAAAATAAGATTAAAGGTCAATTTAGCAAAACTGAATTTATGGGGTAAAA
>JBIPNH010000205.1:0-2748 GCA_044373665.1 Bacteroidia bacterium | reverse complement strand
ATTGACTTAGGTCTTTTAAAACATCATTTAAACTGTAGGTATTGCCATATAATTTAGAGTCACTGATTCTTTTTAATGTAGTAGGATGCAATAAATGCATAAGAACAGATTTTTGCATATTTAAAATTCTGTCGTGAATTTTTGGGTCTTCACCACTTGAAAAGAAACCAAATCCTCTTCTTTGTTGTTGTAATAGAGAAATCATTTCAGCGTTAAACTCCACAGATTGAGGAGCAAATAAATAATCATTTAACCATTTCATTGCATTTTTTTGAACATCTACTGGAACTGGTTCAAAAGGCTTTTTAGTGCTTTTTTGGTTTGTAAATGAACGGTCAACATACACACCTCCAATGTATCTGGATACTACACCGGCTTGCACACTCCATTCGCCTGTCAAAATTAAAAACTTAGAACGAAGCGTTTCATAACTTCTGTTGTCTGTGCCGTAGTTTTGGTGAAGATTACTTAAGTTTCTTTTAATCAAATCAACTCTTTCTTTAGCAAAGCCAATAGCATCACTACTTAAGTCGCCAATCATAACTCTTGGATCAATTGCTTTTCCAGGACTGCGCATATCATCAGCATCGTTGCCAAATGTAAGAGAAGGTTCTGTACTTCTATTCAATATTGTATTTAATCTTTTTTGCTCTTTGGTAGAATCTGTTTCTTGGAAATAACCAAACTCAATAGCCCATAAATCATAGGGTCCTGGTTTTTGGGTGTAATAATGGGTAGTTTGGTTTATTCTATTACTGAAATTAACAGCAGGATAATCCATAACACTGCCAATCAGTCCAATTTCCTCTATTTTCTTAATGTTGTACAAGTCCTCAACTGAGTGAATTTGAGAGGCTTTCATGTTATGATTTAATCCAAGAGTATGACCCACTTCGTGAAGTATTAAATAATAAAGTCCTTGTTTTAATAAATCATCTTTTTGCTTTTGTGTAGATTCTGAGTTGTTGGGAATAAGAACATTTCCTAACAAATTTTGGTTATGTAGCATGTCATCTACACTACAGTTATGGTGATGTTCTTCGTCATTAGTTAATCCCATAAGGTTTTGATTCTCGAAAGCTTTTTGTGATTTTAATCGGTTGGTAATAAATACCCATTCTAACATAATATCCGCACCTAGAATTTCTCCAGTTCTAGGGTTAACAAAACTTGGACCATATCCACCAAATGGGGGTTCAGGGCTGCTAGTCCATCTTAATACATTGTATCTAATGTCGCCCGCTTCCCAATCGCAAACATCGGGTTGTTCGTTAATTTGAACAGCGTTTTTGAATCCAGCTTTTTCAAAAGCAATATTCCATTGAAGAATAGCCTCTTTTATAATAGGACGAATTTCAACAGGGGTCGTGTTTTCTATCCACCAAGTAATTGGTTTTACAGGTTCAGATAAAGCCGCACTTGGGTCTTTTTTTTCTAAATTCCAACGGTGAATTAAGTCTCTATAGTTGATACCGTTTGTAGTTGTCATGTCATTGGTTTGAGTTGTGAAATAACCAATTCTTGGATCGTCAAAACGAGGTTTATAATTGTTTTTAGGCATTTCTATAAAACTGTGTTGAAGGTAAATCTCGATGTAACGAGCATCAGTTACAGCTTGAGACGGCGCACCTCTTGTTGCAGCATTATCAAACACATATTTTACAACAACATCAGAATTTTCGGGATAATTTTTTATTTGATGGTAATGGGTTTTTGGTTTGCTCAAGTTACCCAAACCAAATCCAGAAAATCCTAACATGGGTCCACCTTGTTTGATTTGATAAAGCGCTTCAGTTAAAAAAAGATTATCAGCTTCAATTAAATATTCAGTTCCATTTTCATTTTGTGCAACAATTTTTTCACTTGCCATAACTGCGTTAGAAATATTGGCATCAGAAGATTTCGCTAAAGCGTGATTGGCATCGAAATAAAAAGCAGTATTTTGGGTTATAAACTCTATTTGATTGAAATATTTATTGATTTTAAAAATCTTATTGTCTCTGAATGTTCCTCTATTGTGACCTGTATTGCTGATACCATTCTCAACATAACTAAAGTAAATGAATTCTTTATTTAATTGAGAGGATTTGATATGCATAAATACTGAGCCGGTAGCAGTATCTTGGTACATTGTAAACAACCCTTCAATTTTTTTACAACTTTTTATTTTATCTTTAATGAAATTTGTCTTCGGTATTACCTTGACAGGCTCTGCATTTTTGTTTTTCTTATCTTTTTTTTGCGCAAATGTTGAATTGTAACAAACTGATAGTGAAATAATTGATAGTATAACTATTTTAAATGACATATAATTGATTTTGTAAAGTACAAGTTTATTGGAAAAAACGAATATTTTGTAAAAAATATTTACACAAATGATCAAAGTGTGAAATAAAAAGATTTTTTTTTCGTTTATTATAAAAAAAACTTATTTTCGTGCTTTGTAATTCACCAATAATGACACTTAATTTACGATTTTTCATATTATTTACGGCGTTTAGCATACTCACCTTATCTGCGCAGAAAAAGGAAGCATCCTTAGATTTCGGATTGTTTTTAGGCGCGACTAATTACATGGGCGATTTTACAAAAGGAACTATGCCGGTAATGGGAGAGACTCAACCTGCAGGTGGTTTAGTGGCTAGATATAATTATGGTCCCTATTTAACCTTTAAGGGAACTGCTTTATATGGCAGAATTCAAGGGGGTGACTACAATTTTTCTGATGATGTAGGGCGTAGAAGAAGA
>JBIPNH010000204.1:0-2749 GCA_044373665.1 Bacteroidia bacterium | reverse complement strand
TGTTAGAAATCCAGTATTCCCTTTAGCAAATATCAAGTTTCTTATTAATATCGATTTAATGGGTAATGGTAGCGAAGGGGTGATGGTGGTTAATGGCAGTTTGCATGGCAAGGAGTTTAATTTACTGAGTGCTATTAATAAACAATACAATTATTTACCTCAAGTTAAGTCGAGGGGTAAAGCCGCCAATAGCGACCATTATTGGTTCAGTGAAGCTGGTGTAAAAGCCTTTTTCTTTTATTTAATGGGACCTTATCCTCATTATCACGACGTGAATGACCGACCTGAAATGTTGCCTTATGCCAATTTTGAGAATGCCTTTTTGTTGTTCCGCCATTTTATTGACCGCATTCGTTAGTCAATTTTGATAAACTTAGTCTCATACCCTAAATTCGTTTCTATACGTAATTGATATAGACCACTTTTTAAAGGGCTTACATCCATATGAAACTCTCTTTTGTTGAGTTCTTTTATTAATACGTCCATTTTTTTTCCTCCCAGGTCAAAGACTTCAATTTGTTTGATAATCTCAATGTCATTAAGTGTTTTTATATAGCACCATTGTGAACTTGGATTGGGGAATAGTATCAATTTTGTTTGCTGAGTTGGAATGTATTCGCAGTAATTGACGATTTGTATTAAACCATCTGCGTACTTTTGACTAAGTCTGTAATAAACTTTCTTAGAATATGAATTGCTGTCTATGAAATAATAAAAACCTGAAGAAGAATTTGAATTTATGGCATCAACTTCTGCTACTTGATTCCATATTAATCCGTTAGTGGATTTTTCTATAATAAAGCCTGTAAGGTTGGGGTTGTTGAATGCATTCCATTCCAATTTTACAAAATCAGAATAGGGGATAGCTCTAAAAAAGTGTTTTTGAATTGGCAAAGGATTGTAACCATTAAGTAAACTACCTAAAGTAAAAGTGCCAAAACTATTAAAACTATCCGAAGTGCTTGTAATACTTCCTTTTAATGGTCGGCCATTCAAATAATTGGGGGTATTGCTACTGCCTATATTGAACCACGAGGTCGGGGCAAAGGTTTTGTTTTTTAATACACATAGATTACTGCCATCAAAAACCCCATCACTGGTGTCAAAATATAAAGTAATGCGAGGATGAGCCCCCGAGGTGGTTCGCAATTGACTGTTGGATGGACTCATGCTTGACGTTAAGAGTCTGCCGATGGTCCAAGTGCGGATGTTGGAGGCGGTATCCACATCGGAGGGGAGTTGCCACCCAAGGGAACGGCCATTGAGTAAGTTCATTTCTGCGCGGTATGTGTAGGAAGTGTTTGAAGTGTGGGCAACATTTAGGGTGATTGGGCGCCATTCATACTCGAATTTTAATTGTTGTGAATTCCATTTCTTTTTACCCGAGGGAAAGTTTAAAGTGCTTAATGAAGTTGAGTTGCTGGTAAATTCATAATCCATAGGGCCATTAATAAAAGCTGAGTCGGACCCAATGTTTGAGCTTACTGTTTCGTTATTAAGGACAAGGTTATATCGACTGCTTGTATTTATAATACCGTTAATAAATAAGAGTTGATTGGAGACAATGAGTTTGGTTTTTAAATAAACGGCATCTCTTTTAAAAGTATTAATTGTCAGTCGGGAGATGTTGGGGTAAAAGAGAGAGTCGCTTTTTACGGACATAGAATCCGATGAGCGGAAAACGACAGTGCCTGTGCCAAGTCCAAAATTGATAGTGGTGTTTGATCCAACGGTGGAAAGGTCTTTGTAAAAGAAATTAGAATTACTGTAGGCTGGTTCAAGAGTGCCTGTACTGTTTTTAATAAATTGGACATTTCCTCTAAAGGTATCACCCATAGTATTAGCCATGCGTAGTCTGCTGTTGTCATTGTGGTAGATAATAAGGTTCCCAAAAGTGTTACCTCCCACCCAATCGTCAATACCTCCTCCGTTTTTGGTCATCGAAGTGGTACCACTGTCGGTGCTAAAGCGGTTGTATTCATTAATAAACAAATCGTTGCCACATACAATGCTATTATTATTGGACAAAGAGGAATAGCTGATGGTAATGTCATTTTGGACAGTCCATTGGGTTCTGCCTTTCAGTTGCGTGTGTTTTAGTATGCAATTGGTGGGTTTAAATAGTTGATTGGGGCAGGCGTTGCTTTGTTTGAAATGGTATAAATGCACATTGCCTTTAGAAAAGGTGTCCGATTTTAATCCAAAGAAATTAAGCAACTGCGAAGAGCCCGAACCAGAGAGGTCGTTCCCAAAACTAATGGTTCCTGAGGTATCGGAATGGAGGGAGATGGACTTATAAAAGAGGTTGACCCCATTGTAAGCCATTTCAATATTGCCGGTTTTGTATTTTTTTAGGAACGTAGCACCATTAAAAGTATCGGCAAAAGAGTTGGCCATTCTAATACGACTATTACTTCGGTTAAGAATATAAACAGCATTCATAAAAACATTAGCGCCTTCGCAATCATTGGTTGTGCCGCCAGACTTAACAAGTTTGACGGGGTGGTAGAAGATTGTTTTTTGAATGGCGATATTTTCGGCAGAGAGAATGCCTGAGTCATAGATATGGGTTTTGTTTAAGCTAAGGTTATTGGTAAGCGTGATACTAAACTGATTGAGGTAAAGAGAGGCATTGCTGCGAATGGTGAGGTTGTAAAGAGAGGTGTTTTGACTAAGGCGGCAGGGGAAAGAAGGAGTGGGGTTGCTAATGACAACAGAATGGGAGGAGGTATTAGGAATCCCTGTGGGC
>JBIPNH010000094.1:0-9170 GCA_044373665.1 Bacteroidia bacterium | reverse complement strand
ACTATAGGATGTAAGTTGATGTTGTACAGTTTCCCTGTTTTGGCACGTTTGTACACAAGTCTGTTGTTGTTGATGGATGATTCAGTTAATTGAAGTAGGTCCCTAAGGTTAATTCCTCTCAGTAGAAAAATCAACTTACCTATAGACTGAGCGTAGTACAGATTGTCATTTGGTTCAAGCTTTAAAGCAAAGAATGCACGTATCTCCTCAACTTGAAGTGCACGCACAATGGTTTTTTCTTTTCTTATGTTAAACTTCCTGAAAGGATACCAGCTGCTTTCTACAAGGTCCAAATTGATAGCCTTATTGCAAAGCGCACGTAAGGTTCTCATATACACTGAAACTGAGTTGGTAGAAACACCTCGCTTTTTGAGTTCAACCTCTGCATGTAAAAGGTCTTTGAGTTGTAGTTCTTTAATAGGTCTATCTAAATTTATAACTGTTTTCAAACCTCCAAGTGAAGAATCATATACTCTAGCACCTCCTGCTCTTCCTGAATGAATCAACCTCTCTATTTCTTGTTGCCAATATTTTTTAAGTGTCAACGCATCATCTGTTTTATTGTGCAGGATATTTTTGATGCTCTCTAATGAATTTCCCTCAGCTAAAAGTTGTAAAACTTTACTATTGTACAATGTAAAAAGTTGTTGTATTTCTTTGTTTTTTTGTGGTTGTTGTTTAATCCTGCTTTTTGTGGAATCAAAATCTTGCTCAAGTAGCTCAGTTCCTGTAGGTAAATCAAAGTATTTTTTATAATGTCTTACTCTTATTACTAGTGGAAACTTACCACTTTGCTTTTTTCTTCTTGTATCTAGCATTAATTTTACTGTTGCCATTTTTTTTGTGTGTTGCAAAAGCGACAATACAACACAAGGAAGCTATGATATTATACTAAAATCATGTGCACGTTATTTGCACGTTTTTTTGTAAAAATATGTTAAAATCCATCAAAAACTACCAAATTTTGGAATTTGAATAGCAGTTGTCTTTTGGAAGACTTGAAATTGAACTTTAATTTGAAACAGTTGATTACAAAGGGTATAAACAAAAAAAACCTCCAAATTGGAGGTTTTTAAGTGGTGGGGGCTACTGGATTCGAACCAGTGACCCTCTGCTTGTAAGGCAGATGCTCTAAACCAGCTGAGCTAAGCCCCCTTAGTGTTTTTTAAGGACTGCAAAAATAGTATTTGTTTTTAATTATGCAAATATTATTTTCATTTTTTTTAAAATGCCCTTTTATCCCTCTTTTAACTCAATAATTGATAAGCCACAAAACTCATTAAATAGGCAAACCCTGTCATGTAAAAAAATTGTACAATAGGCCATTTGATTGACTTTGTTTCTCGGTATGTAATAGCCAAAGTGCTCATACACTGCATTGCAAAGGCATAAAACAACAACAAAGAGACAATAGTTGCAATGTTATAGACTTTTGTTTTGCTCCCCACTCTTGTTTGTTCTGACAATGTCTGACTAATGGTTTTTTCATCATCAGCGTCCTTAATACTGTAAATGGTTGCAATGGTGCCCACAAAAATCTCTCTAGCGGCAAAACTTGTAATTAAAGCAATCCCTATTTTCCAATCATATCCCAATGGTTTTATAATTGGTTCAATTGATTTGCCCATAATGCCTGCATAACTCGCTTCTAGCTTTTCGCTTTTTATTAAAGTTTCTTTGTCAGATAATTCGTAAGATTGATACTTTTGGTCAATGCTTTCAAAACTATTTTTAGGACCAAAACTGGCCAAAAACCATAAAATTATACTTACAATCAATATTATTTTACCAGCATTAAACACAAAATCATAGGTTTTGTCTTTTATCGTCAATCCCACATTTCTTAAACTAGGAATGCGATAATCGGGCATTTCGAGTATAAAAAAACTCTTTTCTTTTTGTCGAAGCAAATATTTGAAAATGGTTGAAAAAAGAAGTACTGCAACAAATCCAACCAAATATAAACTCAATAATATTAAGCCCCTTATGTCAAAAAAACTATTGTCGTTTTTAATTAATAAACTAACCAATAAGGTATAAACCGGCAAACGGGCCGAACAACCCATCAAAGGCGTTACTAGAATCGTAATAATGCGGTCTTTTTTATTTTCAATATTCCTGGTTGCCATAATTGAGGGAATAGCACATGCCATACCTCCAATTAATGGTACAATTGATTTGCCGTTTAACCCAAATTTGCGCATTAATCGGTCGTTGATAAAACTAACACGAGTCATGTAGCCACTTTCCTCCAAAATGGAGAGGAATAAAAACAAGAAAATGATTTGAGGTAAGAATACCACTACACCACTAATCCCCGGGATAATGCCCTCAGTAATGAGAGAATTAATGTAACCCTCGGGAATCCAAGAATGAACCATTCCGGCAAACCAAGCAAAAAACTGCTCAATCCAATTCATAGGGTATTCTGCAAACTTGAAAATGAATTGGAAAATAACAAATAAAGTTGCAAAAAAAGTGACAAATCCATAAACCGGATGAAGTAAGAATTTATCTATTTGTTTGGTCTTATTGGTAATGTTTATTAAACTTTTTCTTACCGTTTTATTAACAGTATTTCGAATAAGTTGATAGCGTTCTTCCGTTTCTTTGCTAATATCATCAATGGTTTCTTGGTCGTTTTTAAAACTATTCAATGTTCTCTCATTGACTGTATTTGTATATTCGTTTAATGAGGTATGTGCGTTGATTTTATCAAAGAAGGTCGTTTGAAAGGAAGTGTTTGTTTTTAATATAATTGATTTTAAATGCTCAATTCCTTCTTTATTCCTTGAATTTATGGGTGCTATTAACACACCAAGCTCTTGCGATAATTTAGTGATGTCAATACTTAATCCTTTTTCACGAGCTACATCCACCATGTTTAATGCAATGATGATTGGTTTCTGTAAATCGGCTAATTGGGAAAACAGCAATAGGTTTCTTTGTAAATTGCTAGCATCGGCAACGTATACAATTAATTCGACAGAGTTATTGAGTTGATCTAAAATGTGATTTATAGAAATTCTCTCATCTTCACCGTTAGGATATATACTGTATGTCCCAGGTAAATCAGTGACTGAAATTTTAGTATCTTCAATAAAAAAAGTCCCCTTTTTTTTGTCAATAGTAGTGCCTGGTAAATTGCTAATCTTTTGATTTAAACCTGTTAAAACATTGAATAAGGTAGATTTACCACAATTAGGATTGCCAATTAATGCAATATTTTTACTCTTATTACTTTCCATTACTCGCTTCCACTTGAATGTAATCAGCTTCTTCCTCACGCAATCCTAAGATGTATCCGCCAATATCAAAGGCAATAGGGTCGCCCAATGGAGACTGGTATAATCGGGTGATATCACTGCCAACAAAACAACCCATTTCTATCAACCTGGTTTGGAATTTTCCTGAAGTTACTTTTGTAATTACAGCTTTTTGTCCATCTTTTAAATCATTTGCTTTCATTTCCAAAAATGGATTGCAATTTAGAGTATTTCTAAATAATAATTGGAATTAATTTTGCAATTTTCAATAACTTGCAACCGAAAATGAAGGCCTTCCACCTATACCAAGTTCTTAAAAAGGAATTCGAATCTAACTCTGATTCTGCTAGGGCGAATGCAATGTCTAAATACATGCGTAATTTGTTTGTTTTTTATGGTATCCCAACACCTTTAAGGATTGAAATAACTAAAAAAGCATTAATTGATTTTAAGTGGGATTCGCAAAAAGAACTTCAAAAATTTGTAGAGTTGTGCTATGAACAAGAGGAGAGGGAGTGGCAATACACTGCCATTTATGTGTTTACGAAATTTAAAAAAGAATGGGAGGAAACATACATTGAGCTTATTGAACAGTGTATTATCCAAAAAAGTTGGTGGGACACAGTTGATTTGCTAGCCTCAAATTGTGTGGGGTATTGTTTCACCAAATATCCCAATCAACTTCAGTCTAAGATTTCTACTTGGCGTCAATCTGAAAATATATGGTTGAACAGGTCATGCCTTATTTTCCAGTTAAGTTACAAACACAAAACGGATACTGAGTTGTTGGCTTCATTAATTAAACAGTTTGCACATTCTAATGAATTTTTTATTCAAAAAGCAATAGGATGGTCGCTACGTCAGTTAGGGAAACACCAAGCAAATGTAGTTTTTGATATCATCAATAACAATGAACTAAAGCCTTTAAGCAAAAGGGAAGCATTAAAACATTTAAAAAATAAAACAGTAACATTGTAAAAAATGAAAATTGAAGAAGCCATAAAGCAATCTAAGTTTAACTCCATTCAAGAAAAAGCTATTATCAATATATTGTATACAGCTAATTTTATTGAAGATCGTTTTAAAGACTACTTGAAACAAAAAGACTTGTCATTGCCACAATACAATGTTTTGCGTATTTTAAGAGGTCGAAAAGGTGGATTTGCAACTTGTGGTGAACTTAAAGCAGTTATGTTAGATAAAAATCCTGATGTAACACGTTTGTGTGACAAGTTAATTACAAAAGGGTTGATTCAAAGACAAAATAACCCCAAAAACAAAAGAGAAATTCACCTTAGTATTTCAAAAAGCGGACTAGCTGCAATTGATGAGATACATCCTGCCTTTATTCAGTTTCACAACAAATTATTGGCGCTAGAATCGGAAGAATTAGAAAAATTATCAGATACTTTAGATGCCATTCGTGCAACTTTGTAAACTTGGTACTATCTTTGCAAATAATTTCAAAAAAAGTATATTTCAACTATGAAAAAAATCATTTATTCAATTGTATTGTGTGTGGGTTTTGCTTCTTGTGATGTTTTACACACTGTGGTAAAAGAGGTTTTAACTATTCCTACTACCGAAGAGGCTGCCGGTGGATTAAAAGATGCACTCAAGCAAGGTTTTTCAAAAGGTGCGGATGTTTTATCAATGCGTGGGGCCTTTGGTAACAATCAATTAATTAAAATATTATTACCTGCAGAAGCGCAAACTATTGCCAATAAATTATCTAGCATTGGAATGCAATCTCAAGTAAACCAAGTTATTTCTAAACTTAATGAAGGTGCAGAGGATGCTGTAGGTACAGCAAAACCTATTTTTGTGGAAGCCATTACCAAAATGAGTTTTAATGATGCCATGGGAATTTTAACAGGCGGTAAAGGGGCAGCAACAAGATACTTGAAGCAAACTACTACGTCAGCTTTAGTCGCTTCTTTCTCGCCTAAAGTACAATCAGCGCTCGACCAAGTTGGTGTAACACGCAATTGGTCTGACTTGGTTACAACTTACAATAAATTACCATTGGTGCAAAAAATGAATCCTGATTTAAAATCTCATGTTACCGAAAAAGCTTTAGCTACATTGTTCAACAAAGTAGAGGAAGAAGAAAATAACATTAGAGAGAATCCAATCCAAAGAACTACAGAGTTAATGAAAAAAGCATTTGCTTATGCCGATGCCAATAAAAAATAATTAGACATAAATTTCAAAGCAAAAGGAGTGATTAAATCACTCCTTTTTTTATTTCTTTTTTTTGATGTTTAACGACAAAATCAAAGGAATAAGTGAATTTTAAATTAACTTTGCACCATTATGGTACAATATTTCATGGTTTTAGGGGTTTTGCTTTTATGTGTTGCTGGAATTGCAGTTAGAGTATTACTTGTAAAAGACGGTTCTATGCGTGGTACTTGTGCGTCGCAAACGCCTTTATTAAATAAAGATGGTCAAGCTTGTGGATTGTGCGGCAAAATGCCCGGTGAGGCTTGTGGTGAAGAAACTAAGTAATACACTAACTTAGTGTATAGTGTATCCCTTTTTCTTTAAAAAAGAAACCCACTCTTCATACTTCTCTTCACTCAATACTCTTGGAAATTTATTCTGTGAACCAAATTTACCTTGTTCTTGCATCCAATTAATGAATTCTTCGGAAGGCAATAAATTGATTTTTAAATATTTTAAAGCGTGTTTTCTTTCTGTAGCATAATCGTCATTGCTATTGATTAAAAATTCATCAAGCTTAGCTTCTATAGTTTCTATTGAAACATCTGTTTTGTCACAGGCAATAAACCATCTATGCCCGTGTATGCTATTGTCTGTAAATCCTTTTACCGAATATTCATTCATTGGGGTTGATAAATAATCGCTCAACTCCGCAATGGCTTGATTCATGTTTTCTACACTTAAATGTTCGCCACATAAACTCAAAAAATGCTTTGTTCTACCTGTGATTTTTATTTCACATAAATCCAAATTCACAAATTTAATGGTATCGCCAATGAGGTATCGCCAAGCGCCGGAACAAGTGGTTAATAAAATGGCGTAGTTCTTATTAAGTTCAACTTGACCTATGTTTAAAGCAACAGCATTGGATTTGATATTGCCGTTTTCATCAAAGTTTTGTTCATTGAATGGCACAAACTCAAAAAACATTCCATTTCTGAAGTTTAAACGCATTCCTTCTGCTTCCTTTCTTGCCTGAAAAGCAACAAATCCTTCCGAAGCTAAATAGGTTTCAAAGTACATAATAGGTCTGTCTAAAAGGACATTTAAGCTTTTTTTGTATGGGTCAATCGCAACACCACCCCAAACATAAAAACTGAAATTAGGCCAAATGTCATGAATGTTTTTTAAATTGTACTTCGCAATTATTTTTTCAAATAATATTTGAATCCATGCTGGAACACCTGCTATTCCCACTACATCCCATTCGGGTGCTTCATCTACGATTCTATTGATTTTATTTTCCCAACTTTTTTCACTTCTGATGTCATGAGAGGGTTTTGAAAATCTGTCAAACCAACTTGGAACGTTGCTCGAGGTAATACCACTTAAATCGCCTGCATACGTTTTCCCTTCATTGTTGTAATACAAACTGGTACTGCCGCTCATCATTAAGTAGTCTTTGGCTAAGTAGTCTTTGGGGATGTCCGTTTTTATTAAACTTACCATTTGCCTTAATCCTGCTTTCGTAATGCTTTTAATCATGTCATCGGAAACAGGAATGTATTTACTTGCCCCTTCTGAGGTTCCTGAACTAAGTGCAAAATATTCAATTTTCCCTGGCCAAGTGATATTCTCTTCACCATTGTAGGCCCTTTGCCACCAATCATGTATCGTTTTATATTCTGAAATTGGAACGTTTTGTTGGTATTTTCTTAAAGTAAATTTAGATTCAACAACTTCGCCAAATTTGTAAGTTTTACCGTATTCCGTTTCTGCCGCTTTTGTTAATAGTTTTTTTAGAGTTTTAGTCTGCTGTTTTAAAGCATTTTTTTGATTAAGACTAAACGGAGAAGCCAATCTTTTTCCAGTATTGAAAATTTGATTTAATATTTTTTTACGATAACTAGTAGAGGGCATTTTGTATGCAAATAAAAGTAAAAATTTTTAAAAACCAAGGTTGTTGATTTTTAAATGATTAGAGATGAAATTATTTTAGATCGAAATCTACAAATACTTCTTCACTTGTTGGGTGCGATTGGCATGTTAAAATATACCCTTTTTCAACTTCATCATCTTCTAAAGAGAAATTTAAATCCATGTCAACGGTTCCTTTCGTTACTTTGGCTCTGCAAGTACAACAAACCCCCCCTTTACAAGCAAATGGTAAATCTGCACCAGTTTTTAATGCTGCATCTAATATGGTTTCTCCATCGTAAGCCAAATCAAGTTGGTAGGTTATGCCATCTATTTTTACAGATACTTTTGAAGTATTTTCGCTACTTACACTTGTTGCAGCGCTTGTTGTTGATGAAGCTGTAGTGTTTGAGGATGATGATGTAAATAATTCAAAATGAATTTTTTTAGAATCAACCCCTTTGTTTGTTAAGTCGTTTTTTACAGATAAAATCATGGATTCTGGTCCACAAAGGAAATATTCATCTGTTTGTTGGATATTGATTAATTGTTTGTTGCAAAACTCTCCACATTTATCAGCATCTATTCTTCCATTTAATAAGTGAACATCTACCGCTTCTCTGCTCAATACATGAAAAATAGTAATGCGTTCAGGGTACTTGTTTTTTAAAGCTTCAATGTCTTCCAAAAACATAATTGAACCTGTGCTTTTATTGCCGTAAATTAAAGTGAATTTGCTGTTTAATTCAGTGGCAAGTGTGGTTTTTATAATGCTTAGAATAGGCGTAATTCCACTTCCTGCTGCAAATCCAACATAATTTTTTGATTGCACTGGATTTAAATCTGTGTAAAAATTACCCATCGGTGTCATTACATCAATGGATTGTCCTGCTTTTAACTCGCGATTGGCATAAGTAGAGAATTTACCTCCCTGTACTTCTTTTATTCCTACTCTTAATTCTCCATCTAATGGACTGCTGCAAACAGAATAAGATCTTCTTATTTCTTCGCCATTAATTGAAGTTCTAAATGTAATGTATTGACCTTGAATGTATTGGTAATCTTCCTTTAAGTTTTCAGGAACTCTTAATGAGATTGAAACTGAATCGTTTGTTTCTTTTTTTATTTCTTTTATTTCTAAAGAATGGAATTTAGGGGATGACATAATGTAAAGTGTGGCAAATTTAATGTTTATTCGTAAAATTTCATAGAAGTATGTTTGTGTCTCTCTATGCTTGGGTTGTTTCTTGTGGTTTCAAAGCTTTTTTGTAGGTTTCTAAACATCGGTTTCTGGCAAATGTGTGTTCTACAATGGGTTGTGGGTATTTATTAGTGCCAAACTCAGGAACCCATTTTTTGATATAGAGGTGTAAAGGGTCGAATTTGGCTGTTTGTAATTCAGGATTGAATATGCGGAAATAGGGGGCTGCATCTACACCAGAACCTGCCGCCCATTGCCAACCGCCATTGTTACTTGCCAACTCAAAGTCGAGTAGTTTTTTGGCAAAATAAGCTTCGCCCCAACGCCAATCTATTAATAAATGTTTGCATAAAAAACTAGCAACTATCATCCTAACTCTGTTGTGCATTAATCCGGTTGTGTTTAATTCTCGCATGCCTGCATCAACAATAGGATAACCTGTTTTGCCTTGACACCATGCTTCAAAATCTTTTTCATTGTTAATCCATTCTATCGCATTGTATTCTTTTTTGAATGACGATTGCTCTACATGTGGGAAATGAGCCAATATTTGCATGTAAAAATCTCTCCAAATCAATTCATTCAACCATTTTTCGCTGATTGATTTGGCTTTGTATGCT
>JBIPNH010000202.1:0-2791 GCA_044373665.1 Bacteroidia bacterium | reverse complement strand
TGGAGTGGTTTCTCTGAACTTTATTATACCGTCATTTTGAAAATTCTGTACTTTTGAAAGGGTGCTTAACTTTTCAATCAACCTTTCTTTTGTCAGATAAACAGAGGACCACTCTATCACAAAAATCTTATTATCAACATCTAAAGCAGTCGCCTTTTCAACAACCCCTTCAAACAACCTATAAACTTGTTGTTCATTGACAGATTCATGAAACTGAACAATAATACGTGACTTTGGCTTAGGTGAAACAGCCCAAACAATTCCTGTAAATAAAAACAAAGACAGTAGAATAAGTATTTTAAAAAGTCTCACAACAACAAAGGTACAACTAATCATTTAATAGATTAGACATCCCATTTGAAAAATAGTTGCAAAAAGCCAATTATTTTTATTTGATTTAGACTAATTAATATTGATTTTTGCACAACCTTTATAAAATGCTAAGAAAAGAACTTATAAATCAAATAGAATCGAAAAAAAGTTTAATTTGTGTTGGATTAGATACTGACATAAGCAAACTTCCTAATCATTTACCAAAAGACATTAATGGGATGTTACAATTCAATAAAGAGATTATTGAATCAACGAAAGATTTGGCTGTTTCATACAAGATAAATACGGCCTTTTACGAACAATACGGCACTAAAGGATGGGCTTGCATGGAAGAAACTTTATCTTTCATCCCCGACAATTGTTTTAAAATTGCAGACGCCAAACGAGGAGATATAGGAAACACAAGTAAAATGTACGCCAAAGCTTTTTTTGAAACCTTGGCATTTGATGCCATTACTGTTGCGCCTTATATGGGAGAAGATTCATTGAAACCTTTTTTTGAGTTCGACAATAAATGGGTGATTTGTTTAGGATTAACAAGCAATCAAGGCAGTAAAGATTTTCAGGTTTTACAATTTGACAACAAACCTCTTTATGAACATGTATTGACCAAAGTATCTGAATGGGGAACACCTGAAAATTTGATGTTTGTAACAGGAGCTACAAAAGCTCAAACACTTGCATCGATTAGAGAAATATTGCCCAATCATTTTTTCTTAGTACCAGGTGTGGGCGCACAAGGCGGAACAGTTTCTGAAGTTTGCGAAAATGCAAAAACCTCTTTTGGAGGCTTATTAATCAACGCAAGTCGAAGTATATTATACGCTTCTAGTGGTGAAGATTTTGCAGAAAAAGCAAAAGAAGAATGTAAGCGTTTGCAACAAGATTGTTTTTAAACTCTACCTTGTAATAAATAAGGTAGCTAAAATTAAAACAGAACCCGCAACAAGAAACCTTTTCAACAAATTGGTTTGTGTAGTATATTCTGAAAAGGTGTAATTTTTACTCACAATTACTTTCGGCAATTCATTGCTGACTGAAAACTTTAAATCATAAACCATTAGCGTTTTTTTCTTTTTCCCTACTAAAAACCCCGGTTCCCATTCTGGCATTATATCGCTAGTCAATATTCGCTCTAACTCAATTGACAAATTAACATTAACACTTTGAACAATTTTAAAATCCGACAACTTCCCATTTTTTTCAACGTAGAAAGAAAATTTAATATCATCTCCAATTAATTGTGCATTCAAAACCTGATAGTTGACACTGTTTGCCAAGAAACTATAAAAAGCATCTTCGCCACCAACAAATTGAGGAGGCTTTGTGATGGTATCTTCAGGACTGATAACATAACCAGTATCTTGAGAACCTCTAAATACTTCGACTTGGGAATATACCCCAAACAAAAAAAACAGAAAACAAAACAGGGCGATACCTTTACGCATTTATTCTATTCCTGTTTAGAAATAACTACAGATTGATAGCCTTCCAATTTCAACAAATACAAACCGTTACTTAGTCCGTTCAAATCTATAATTGCTCCACCATTTTCAAAGGATAGAAATTGTGATTTTACAACCTGACCACTTGTATTTAACAAATGCATCATTTTGCCCCCTTCCATTATTTCAGAACAAACTATCTTAACAAAGCCATTACTAGGATTAGGGTAATACTGGAAACTAGGTAAAATTTTAACAGAGCTCAAAGAGCTGGTTTCAATATTGACAGGAATAGTTGTAGAATCTTTACACCCATTGAGAATATTGGTTAAAATGAGTTTCACATCATAAACCCCTGGATTTTGGTAACGATGAGTAACTATATTTAAATTACTTGTTTTTCCATCTCCAAACAACCATTTAACACCAGCGCTCCCTGCATTTATAGGAGCTACTCGAACCCTTTGCCAAGAAAGTAGTTCAAATGAAAAACCTGAAAATGGGGCTGAATTCACCAATGGTTGAACGCCAATTTTTGGACCTACACAACCAGCAAATTCCGACTGTGCAAAATAGCGTTTTGAACCATTCAACACCTCAGACACATACTTATTCCCAACAAAAACAGGGTTGCTTGAAGTGTCAAACTCATACCAAGAAACAGTTCCCGGACCATTGATTAATGCGGTATATTTGGCTTTATTTTTTGCACATATTGTATCTGCCCATACTTTTGTAAAAGATGGCGCTTCATTAACAGTAACATCAGCTCGAGTTCTATTAATGCTTTTACAACCGTTACTACTTGTTTCTATGTAATAAGACAAACTGTTTGACGGTTTGCTTACAAAAGTAGTATTCGTTGACAATAGCGACCCATTGTTTGATTCGGAATACCATGCTATCTTTCCGAACGCCACAGTTACTCTGTTTCTAGCAGAATCTCCTTTACAAATAATATCATTCTCTACTTTCAATACACTTGGAAAATCTTCTACTGTAACTGTAACAGG
>JBIPNH010000203.1:0-2791 GCA_044373665.1 Bacteroidia bacterium | reverse complement strand
TTTAAAGCACAAGTCAAGAGACTTTAAAAATATCATTAAAATTGGAAGAACCCATTTTATGGACGCCACACCTGTAACTTTAGGTCAAGAATTTTCGGCTTATGTTCAACAATTGAAAAATGGAGTTGATGCTATCAATAGAAGTTTGGTGCCTGCAAGTGAAATAGCGCTAGGAGGAACAGCAGTTGGGACAGGAATTAATACACCAAAAGGCTACTCAGAATTAGTGGCTAAAACAATAGCTGAATTGTCTGGTTTGCCAATGGTTTCTGCACCAAATAAATTTGAGGCTTTAGCGGCTCACGATGCCATGGTTGAATTGCATGGTTCTTTGAAAAGAGTGGCGGTTAGTTTAATGAAAATTGGTAATGACATTAGAATGTTAAGCAGCGGTCCAAGAAGTGGAATAGGTGAAATTTTAATTCCTGACAATGAGCCGGGAAGTAGTATTATGCCAGGTAAAGTAAATCCAACACAATGTGAAGCACTTACAATGGTGTGCGCTCAAGTAATGGGCAACGATGTTGCGGTTACCATTGGGGGTTCAAATGGACATTTTGAATTGAATGTTTTTAAACCACTTATTGCATCCAATGTATTGCAATCTGCCCGTTTGTTAGGAGAAGCAGCTTTGAGTTTTGATATTAATTGTGCCAGTGGTATAGAGCCTAATTTGGCTGAAATTAAAAATAAGTTAGAAAATTCATTGATGTTAGTTACTGCATTAAATACACACATTGGGTATGAGAATGCTGCTAAAATTGCTAAAAAAGCACACAAAGAAAATACAACTTTAAGACAAGCCGCTATCGACTTAGGCTTATTAACCAATGAACAATTTGATGAATGGGTAAAACCCGAAAATATGATTGGTAATCCCGACGAAGTAATTTCGTAATTCCTCAAAAATTATCAAAAAAAATCCCGCTTTGAATAAAAGCGGGATTTTTTTCAATTTAAAGAAATGATTTTTAAAATTTGGATTTATAAATCAATTTTTTATCTGTTTACTTGAGTATTTTCAATAAATTTGCAAGTACATGTCGAACGAACAAAATATTGAATTTAATATCAATGAAGATTTTAATAAGCAATTGGTTTATCAATTAAAATCTAAGTTTACCAAAGTAAGTTTGGGGGGCGGCGAAAAAGCGGCTGCTAAACAAAAAGCTAAAAATAAACTTCTAGCTAGAGAGCGAATATCCTATTTGCTAGATGATAATAGTCCATTTGTTGAAGTAGGTGCTTTTGCGGGTGATGGCATGTATCCTGAACATGGTGGTTGCCCGAGTGGTGGCGTAGTTTGTGGAATTGGTTATGTAGGTGGAAAACAATGTATGATTGTTGCCAATGATGCCACTGTAAAAGCAGGTGCTTGGTTCCCCATTACTGGCAAAAAAAATCTTAGAGCCCAAGAGATAGCCATGGAAAATCGCTTGCCTATTATCTATTTGGTGGATAGTGCAGGGGTGTTTTTGCCCATGCAAGATGAGATATTTCCCGACAAAGAACATTTCGGACGTATTTTTAGAAACAATGCCATTATGAGTAGTAAAGGAATTACTCAAATTGCAGCGGTTATGGGAAGTTGTGTGGCAGGTGGCGCTTATTTGCCTATTATGAGCGATGAAGCACTTATTGTGGACAAAACAGGCTCAATATTTTTGGCAGGAAGTTACTTGGTTAAGGCAGCAATAGGTGAAGACATAGACAATGAAACATTGGGTGGAAGTGTTTCTCAATCAGAAATATCTGGCGTAATCGACGACCGATTCCCTAATGATGAAGCTTGCCTTGATAGAATTAAATTTATAATGGATAAAATTGGGGCTTTTGAAAAAGCTGGTTTCGATAGAAAGGAACCCGCCAAACCCCTCAAAGACATTAAAGATTTATATGGCATTTTATCTAAAGACAGAGCAAAACCGTATAATTCAGTAGCGCTTATTGAAACATTGGTTGATAATGGTGAATTTGAGCAATATAAAGAAGGGTATGGTCAAACTATTCTATGCGGCTATGCCCGTATCGAAGGTTGGGCAGTAGGGATTGTGGCTAATAACCGACAAATTACTAAAAGTAAAAAAGGGGAAATGCAGTTTGGCGGTGTTATATACAACGACAGTGCAGATAAGGCTGCACGTTTTATCATGAACTGTAATCAAAAGAAAATACCTTTAGTGTTTCTTCAGGATGTTACCGGTTTTATGGTGGGGAGCAGAAGTGAACATTCTGGAATTATAAAAGATGGTGCCAAAATGGTAAATGCGATGAGTAACAGTACTGTGCCTAAATTTACAATTATTATTGGCAATAGCTATGGTGCAGGTAATTATGCCATGTGTGGCAAAGCTTATGACCCTCGCCTTATCTATGCATGGCCAAGCGCAAGAATTGCTGTAATGGGAGGTGAACAAGCCGCCAAAGTATTGTTGCAAATAGAAAAAGCAAGTTTGGAAGCAAAAGGTGAAACGATTACTCCTGAAGCAGAAAAAGCATTGTTGGATAAAATTATGGCAAGATATGAGGAACAATTGTCTCCGTATTATGCGGCATCTCGCTTATGGGTTGATGGAATTATTGACCCTATTGAAACCAGAACTGTTATAAGTCAAGGAATAGAAATGGCAAACCATGCACCTGTTCAACCCTTTAATGTCGGGGTTATTCAAACCTAATATTTAAGATTCATAAAAAAAGCCTCACAAGTGAGGCTTTTTTTATGAATGTCTATCGTCCAGAAATAGGATGAACGACTTTGGTATGTCTTCTACTTAACAGAAGCAGCGGC
>JBIPNH010000015.1:0-32026 GCA_044373665.1 Bacteroidia bacterium | reverse complement strand
ATCCCTGTTTAGATTGTACAAAAACCTCCCACATGTTGTGGTTTAGTTCTTCGGGGAGGTTATAAAAAGTTGGATGTTTGTATATTTTATGATTATCAGATTCAGACAAAGCAACTTGATCATTAGGCTCGCTAGTATGAAGTTGATTGCTCTCTATAACCCAAATGCTAACTCCCTCCATTCTTCTAGTATAAACATCTCTTGCGTTTTCTATAGCCATATCAAAATTTACAGCGTGTAAACTTCCAACATGTTTGTGATTTAATCCCTGCCTAGATCGTATGAAAACCTCCCACAGAGGCCATTCTTTTTGATTCATATTTATGCAGCTTGAGTGTTTTTTCTTTTGCTTCTTTTTTCTGCGAAAGCAGTTGCGGCATCACGAACCCATTCGCCATTATTCCAAGCTTCTACTCTTGCTTTTAGTCTTTGTTTATTACATGGTCCATTGCCAGCTACCACTTGATTGAATTCGTCCCAATTGATAGTGCCAAAATCATAATGCCCTCTTGCTTCATTCCATTTCAAATCCTTATCAGGAATAGTTAAACCCAATAATTCAGCTTGAGGAATAGTAACGTCAATAAACTTTTGTCTTAATTCATCATTGCTAAAACGTTTAATTTTCCATTTCATGCTTTGTGCAGTATTCGGAGAATTGTCGTCATTAGGTCCAAACATCATAATACTTGGCCACCACCATCTGTTGAGTGCATCTTGTGCCATTGCTTTTTGCTCAGGAGTTCCTTTGCTTAAGGTTAGCATTATTTCATACCCTTGACGTTGGTGGAAACTTTCTTCTTTACACACTCTTACCATCGCTCTGGCATAAGGTCCGTAGCTCGTTCTGCACAAAGGCACTTGATTCATAATGGCAGCACCATCAACCAACCAACCTATTGCACCCATGTCTGCCCAAGATAATGTAGGGTAATTAAAAATACTGCTATATTTTGCTTTGCCAGAATGAAGGTCATTGTACATTTCATCACGACTCATGCCTAAAGTTTCTGCTGCTGAATATAAATATAAACCATGCCCAGCTTCGTCTTGAACTTTGGCAAGTAAGGCTACTTTTCTTCTAAGGTTAGGAGCACGTGTTATCCAATTTCCTTCTGGAAGCATGCCTACTATTTCACTGTGAGCATGTTGAGAAATCTGTCTAAGTAAAGTTTTGCGATACTTTTCGGGCATCCAATCTTTAGGTTCGATTTTGATTTCGTTTTCTAACTTTTCATCAAACAATTTTTCAAGATTTATTTCCATTTCAAATATAATTTACAAATATAAAGTTTAACACTTTTTTATGCAAGTTGTTTTTAGGGAATTTAATATTTATAAAATATGACAAGAATCAGTTTTGTAACTAATTTTAATTCACATCAATGAGTCTTTTAATATTTAATTTTGTGACAAATAATAATTACAATGAAAAAGTCGAAATACATATTGTTTGCTCATGATTTTTCTGAGGCTTCAAAAAATGCTCTGAAAGTTGCAGCACAAATAGCCGATGCTACGCAATCAAGATTATTTATTTTTAATGTTTTGCCCATTTCGGTAATGTCCGATGTTGAGTATGCATATACCTATACTCCCGATTCGGATATTCAAAGAAATACAACTTTAATGAGACGTGCTATTAGTTTTTTAAAGCGCGACCATCCTCAATTAAACATGACCTTTAGCGTTACATACGCTTATGTTATTCCTGCCATTTTGGAGGCAATAAAATCTTACAATCCTTGGCTTACTATTTTAGGGGTTAAAAAACGTTCGGGGCTCGACCACGTTATCTTTGGGGATGTGTGCACTGAATTAGTCGATAAATTAGATGAGCCAATTTTAGTAATTCCTATGAATGTTAAGTCGTTTGAAACTAAACACGTAGTATACGCTTGGGATGGATTGAATATGCAAACCGCTCACCTCCATTTGTTGAAAAAGTTGATGAGTAGAGAAAAACAAACAGTCTCTGCACTAAATGTAACTCACTATGATGATAAGGTTCAAAAAAATGCTTTAGTATACAAAAAGATTTTAGCGAAGTATTTCTATAACCATAAAACTGATGTGGTTCAAATTCAAGGATTAGATAAACAGCAAACAATCAGTAATTATTTGTCTAAAATTAAGCCCGATTTGTTGGTTGTGGTTGCTCATCACTATGGCTTTTTCCAAAATTTATTTCATAAAAGTTTTTCTAAACAAGCGCTTCGTTTTGCCAAATCTCCGGTTCTTGTGATTAAAAAATAACTAGGTCTCATGAAAGGCAACTCCATTGATGAAAGCGAAATTCAAACAGAAGTTGATGTAAAATGTACACACTGTGGTTTGCCTTGTGTTGAACAGCCTGTTTTAAAAAACAAAAACACATTCTGTTGTCAAGGTTGTGCCGCTGTGTATGATTTACTCAATCAAAATGATTTGTGCCAATACTATGACAATGAAAAAGGATTAAAACCTGAAACTACAGATGTGTCTGAATTTCAATTTTTAGACGAAAAAGAATCTTCCAGTAAGTTTGTTGTTTTTAGTCAAGGAAATTCAGTTCAGTATCGTTTTTTCATCCCGGGGATGCACTGCAATTCCTGTATTTATCTGTTAGAAAGATTGGAGAGATTGAACCCTGGAATCAATTCTTCTAGGGTCGATTTTTTTAATAAAGAATTACTCGTTACGGTTGACCAATCCAATGTTAAATTGTCTGAAATCGTCGTGTTACTATTTCATTTAGGATATAAGCCTGACTTAACACTATCGAATTTGTCGGGGGTAAAAAAGCGGAAATATTCTGAACGTTCTGTTAAAATAGGAATCGCTGGTTTTGCCTTTGGAAACATAATGATGCTCAGTTTTCCTGAATATTTAGGATTGTCTTTGGATGCCAGCAGTTTAGTGCTAAAACGATGGTTCGATTATATCAGTTTAATATTGGCATTGCCTGTTTTGTTTTATTGTTCAACCGAGTTTTTTGAAAGCTCATTTAAAGCCATCAAACAGAAAACATTGAATATTGATTTGCCTGTAATGATTGCAGTGGTTGCCACTTTTTTACGCAGTCTGTATGAGTTGTTTGTCAACCATCAATCTGGCTATTTTGATAGCATGACAGGGATTGTGTTTTTGTTATTAGTAGGACGGTATTTCCAAGATTTAACCTACCATTCACTCACCTTCGATCGCGATTATAAGTCTTATTTCCCTTTGTCTGCAAGATTGCTTAATGCACTCAATCAAATTAAAGTCGTTAATATTCATCAATTGAAACGCGATGATGTTATTGAATTGCGAAATGGGGAATTAGTGCCTGCTGATTCAACAGTAGTTTCTCCTTTTATAACAGTGGATTATAGTTTTATTACAGGGGAATCTATTCCTGTAGCCCTTTCATTGGGTGAAAAAGTATATGCAGGTGCAAAAATAGCGGGTAACACAGCCCAACTTAAACTAATGACTGATACGGATAATAGTCGTTTGGTGAAATTGTGGTCTGTAGAGAAAACCAAAGATGATAAAGAAGATTCTTTGACCGAAAAGATTAATTATTATTTCACTTTGGGCCTGTTGCTAATTAGTGCTTTTGCCTTTGTTTATCAATATCAAGTGAATGGAGTGGGAGAGGCTTTTAAATCATTAACGAGTGTATTAATAGTGGCGTGCCCTTGTATTTTGTTATTAGCTACCAATTTTGCCAATGGTCATTTGTTGAGGAGTTTGAAAGAAAATGGATTGTTTGTCAAGAATAAACAAACCATCAATCAATTAAGAAAATGTGACACCATCGTGTTTGACAAAACAGGAACATTGACCGACAACAGTCATTACATTATTGAAGATCTTACTAATTTAAACACAACTGAAAAGCAGAAAATGGGCTTGGTTTGCCATCAGTCTATCCATCCTTATAGTGTTGCATTAAGCAAAACCTATTACACATATTCGTCAGATATGAAGTTGAATTTGTTTACAGATATTGCGGGCAAGGGCTTACAAGGTGAAGTAGATGGTTTGTTAATTCGTTTAGGCTCAGCTAAGTTCATAGGGGCAGAATCTTTGGTAGAAGCTCAAAACAGTGGCGTAATACATGTTGAAATAGACGGTGTTTATCGTGGTTATTTTGAGTTAAGACATGATATTAGAAGTGAAACGAAGTCAATTTTAGAAGCATTGAAAGTTCAAAATTACGACTTGTATTTGTCGAGTGGCGACACTGAATTGAACGAAGAAATAGACAAGAATTGGTTCAACAAAGTCTTTATAAAACAACAGCCTGAGGACAAAGTCGCATTAATACAGTCATTGAAAAAAGAAGGCAAGGTTGTGTGTATGGCAGGCGATGGGTTAAACGATGCCCCCGCTTTGAAAGAAGCGGATATTGCCATTTCGGTTGCGGATAGTACCAGTAGTTTTTTTCCAGCTTGTGATGTGTTAATTAAAGCAGAACAATTGGGGCAATTGCCAACCTTACTGAAGTTTGTGAATGCAGCAAAATGGGTTATAATAATCAGTTTTGTGTTTTCATTGCTATACAATGTTGTTGGGTTGTATTTTGCTATTACAGCTCAATTGTCACCATTAATTGCAGCTATATTAATGCCTAGTAGTTCCATGACTATGTTGGTTTTAACATGGTTGTTAACTGTAGGAATTAAAAAAAGTTACAGATTGAAATAAAATAAGGTTAAAAGTTAATACATAATTAATGTTAATTTACTCTTAAAATGCTATTTTTGAACTTCTTAATAATAAACCAATGAAACCAACATCAACTATTTTCGCTGCACACGATTTTTCTAAACCCTCCAAAAATGCGCTTAATATTGCCGCAGAGTTGGCTTTAAAAACCCAATCAACCCTTTTTGTTTACCACGTATTGTCCTCAGCTGCCATCACAGACAATGTCAATTTAGTGAATTTTTCGGCAGACATTTCTTTGAATCGAGCAATGGGTGCATTAAAACGATCGGTTTTGGCGCTTAAAAAACAATTTCCTAGCTTGCAAATAGAGTTTGATTTAGGGTCAGGCTTTTTGGTCACTACTATCTCTGATAAAATCAAAGAAATTAATCCTTGGATTTCGGTATTAGGGGTCAAAAAAAGAACAGGCTTTGACAAGATGATATTTGGTGATGTTTGTTCAGTGTTGGTTGACAAGGTAGAGGTGCCTATGTTGGTCATTCCAAACAATTACAAAGATTTAAAGTTGGATAAATTGAGCTATGCGTGGGATGGTGATACTTTGGAAACCAGTCAATTAAAGCCTTTAAATACGTTATTGGGTGACCATAAAAGTACATTGCTTGTTTTAAATGTGACGCACTACGATGATACAGTCTTGAAAAAGTCGAATACTTTTAAATCGGCATTACAAAAAATGTTTAAATCGCAATCGGTAGAAATTAAGCATGTTATGGGATTGGACGCTATTAAAACAATGGAAGAGGCCTTGTTGGAAATACAGCCAGATTTGCTAGTGGTTTACAAACACCACGAAAGTTTTTGGCAACGCTTGTTTCACAAAAGTTTTTCAAAAAAAGCCATACAATTTAGCCATTCACCTGTTTTGGTATTGAAGTAATAATACTGTAATTGACGGCCTTTTGTATTTTTTGTAGAATCCCTACTCGGTTTTATTTTTACAAAAAGTTTGGATATTTAAAAACTTTGTTTACTTTTGTAGTGTCATTACAAAGGAAAAAATTTGAAAACGCTAATCAAAGATATCACAAACATCCAAACCGGACTCTTTGCAAAGCCTTCAGGTATGGGCGAATTGGTGTATCTGCAGTCGAAGCATTTTGACGAATACGGTCAGTTGCATGCTGTATTACATCCCGACTTGTTGGCTGACAGTATTTCCGAAAAACACTTATTGAAAGACGGTGATGTACTTTTCGCTGCTAAAGGGACCAAAAACTTTGCAACCGTTTATGAAAAACATAACTTACCTGCTGTTGCTTCTACTTCTTTTTTTGTCATTAGATTGTCAAATAAAATGATATTACCCCATTATTTGGCTTGGTATCTTAACTCACTTGATGTTCAACAAATTTTGAAAAGTAAAGCAATGGGAACATCTATTGTTTCAATTTCAAAATCAACATTGGAAGACTTAGAAATAAAAATTCCTTCCATTGAAAAACAAAAAATTATCCTTAAAATTGAAGTTGCCCGAAAACAAGAAATAAAACTAAACAATAAACTACAAGAATTAAAACAACACTATATTCATACTATCATTTCAAAATCTTTAAAATAAATCAATGAAAAAAATAACACAAAAAGACATTAACGACGCAGTTTGGAAAGCTTGCGACACCTTTAGAGGCAGCATTGACCCAAGCGTATACAAAGACTATGTACTTACCATGCTGTTCCTGAAATATCTCAGCGATGTACATGACGATAAAATGGAAGGCTATTTAGCAAAATACAACGGTGATGTGGAACGTGCCAAACGTGCTATGCAACACGAGCGCTTTGTTGTGCCAGAAAACAGTCATTTTAAATTTCTATACGATTCACGTAATGAAGCAAATATAGGTGAACTCATCAATATTGCATTGGCAGATTTGGAAGAAGCGAATCGTACAAAATTGTATAGCGAAGACGGTGCAGGGATTTTCCAAAACATTGACTTTAACAACAGCAAACTGGGTGAACCTAAAGACAAAAACACCCGACTGAAAAACCTGTTGCTCGATTTCAACAAAGATGCTTTGAACCTGCGTCCTTCGCATTTGGATGGCAATGATATTATTGGCGGTGCTTACGAGTACTTAATCTCCAATTTTGCAAGTGATGCTGGCAAGAAAGCTGGCGAATTTTATACACCAAGTGAAGTTTCTACTTTATTAGCCAAGTTAACCCATTCTAAAGCTGGTTCACGTATTTGCGACCCAACTTGCGGTTCAGGTTCTTTATTAATAAAAGCAGGAAACGAAGTTGGTTCTGATAATTTCTCTCTTTACGGACAAGAAGCCAATGGCAGCACCTGGGCATTGGCAGTAATGAATATGTTTTTGCATGGTTTCGACAATGCAACCATTCGTTGGGGAGATACCATTCGCAATCCTAAATTGAAAGAAGGCGACGCACTAATGAAGTTTGATACCGTTGTAGCAAATCCTCCATTCTCTTTAGACAAATGGGGAAAGGTAGAAGACAAGGAAGGCGATAAAACCACCATCAGCTACGACCCTGAAACCGATAAATACAACCGTTTTTGGAGAGGCGTACCACCTAAGAGTAAAGGCGATTGGGCTTTTATCAGCCACATGATAGAAACGCTAAACGAACATGGCAAAGCAGGTGTGGTAGTGCCACATGGTGTATTGTTCCGTGGTAGCAGTGAAGGACGTATACGCCAACGTACTATTGAAGACAACCAACTCGAAGCAGTGATTGGATTACCTGCCAACTTGTTTTTTGGCACAGGTATACCGGCTGCAATTTTGGTATTTAATAACCAAAAAACCAGTAACAACTTCTTGTTTATTGATGCCAGCAAACATTACGAAAGTGCCAAAAACCAAAACAAGCTGCGTGAAAGCGATATTGACCACATTGTAAACACCTATCGTGATTTTGCTTCTGGTAAACTACAACCCGGAGTGGTGGAAGACAAGTACAGCTATGTGGCTACTGCCGAAGAAATACAAGAAAACGATTTTAACCTGAACATCCCCCGCTATGTGGACACATTTGAAGAAGAAGCCGAAGTGGATATTGTCGCAGTCCAACAAGAGATTGGCAAATTAGAAGATGAACTGCAAAAGACGCAGGCAGAAATTAATCAATATCTTAATCAATTGATAAAATAATGGTAGATACAAAAAATACTATTACTGCACACAAAACCAAAATTCCACTTGATTGGAAAGTTAAGAAATTAGGTGACGTTGGTAAAATAAGGATGTGCAAAAGAATATTTAACCATGAGACCAACGAGCAAGGCGATATTCCCTTTTTCAAAATTGGCACATTTGGAAAAGAACCAGATGCATTTATACCCAAAGATCTATATGATAATTATCGCAAGAAATTTTCATTTCCCAAAAAAGGTGAGATATTAATTTCAGCAGCAGGTACACTTGGCAGAACTGTAGTTTATGATGGCAGTCCAGCCTACTTTCAGGATTCAAATATTGTTTGGATTGATAATAGTGAATTGATCGTTACAAATCAATATTTATATTATGTATATCAAATTGTGAAGTATGAATCAGAAGGTGGCACAATACAAAGATTGTATAACAGTATAATCAGTAATGCAGAGTTCATTTGCCCCCCACTTTCAGAGCAAAAAGCCATAGCCCAAGTGCTCAGTAAGGCAGATGCCGCTGTCCATACGACAGAAAAACTTATAGCCCAAAAAGAACTACGCAAAAAATGGCTGATGCAGCAATTGCTTTCAGGCAAGAAAAGGTTGAAGGGGTTTTATGGGGAGTGGAAGCGAATGATGTTAGGTGACATTGGTGAAATCAAAACAAGTAGCGTTGATAAGGTTTTATTGGAAGAGGAGAGAATTGTAAATCTAGTTAATTACATGGATGTATATAGAAATCGATTTATTACTCCGGAGTTTGAATGCAAGAAGACATCAGCAAACGAACGTGAAATAAACACCTTCAGCTTGAGAAAGGGTGATATTTTATTTACTCCATCTTCAGAAACTCCTGATGATATTGGACATTCAGCTGTTGTGACGGCTGATTTGGAAAACACGGTTTACAGTTATCATTTAGTTCGGTTTAGACTTTTTGAGGAAACTACTTTAGCTTATAATTTTCGTGCTTATGTCTTTAATAATCAAAATATACTTAATGAATTTTCTAGACGTGCCACTGGAAGTACAAGATTTACTATTTCAAAAAGTGATTTTGAAGAAATAGAAACAAAGATACCCCCAACTCTCGAAGAGCAAACCGCCATTGCTCAATTACTGCAAGCGGCAGATAAAGAAATCAGCTTGCTTAAAGCTAAAGCGGAGAAGTTGAGGGAGCAGAAGAAGGGGTTGATGCAGGTGTTGTTGACGGGGAAGGTGAGGTTGAAAATAAAATAATTTTGAAATATCATGAATAAGGAAACAATAAAAACTATTCTAGAAAAAATAGCACAAATAAAAAGTGTTAACTTATTGGAAAACGCATTTGCGGCATTCCCAGGCGAAGATTTAGAAAACATTCAAGCCACAAATGATTTCAGCATTGCTAATGCTATAAGACTTATAGATCGATGCATGCAGCAATTTGAAGAAGCTTTTAGTAATTCCGAAAATCAAATTCTTCCTTTAACCATTAGTGTGCTAGAAGTTGATGGTTCTAGCAGCAGCTCATTAATTGCAAGACTAGATGAATTATTAACATACGCACAAACCAAAGACACAACATTTAATCAAATTGGTAGCAGCTTGCGGTGGTTAATTTCTTACCAACAAATGTTTGGTATTTGGGACAAATCCGAGAAGAAAATCCACTCTGTTGATGAAATAAAGTTGAAGGAACAGCAAAAGGAATTAGCAGCATTAAGTAAAAAACTAACAGAAGTATTAAAAAGCAGTGAAGAACTTGCAATATCGCACGCTTCAAATATCAAACAATTAGAAGATTTAATTCGTACAAAAAATGATGAATTTGTTAGTTTAGCCAACATGGTAGGGAAAGCAAACAATGAAACTTCTCAAATAACACAATTATGGGAGCAAGCCACAAGACAGAAAGGTGAATTTGATAATTTAATTAATCAGGCAAATCAGGGCATTGCTAATATCGGATCTCAAAATACAACTCAAAAGGGTGAATTTGAAACTCTTAAAAGCGCATTAGATACGGAAAGATTGGGATTGGTAACAACCATTCAAGAGGCTCAAGATTCACTTGAATCAATTGAAGGCTCAAAGCTTGAAATCAACCAACGATTAGAAGAAGCAAAGCGTTTATTAGGCCTTTCAGGTGATGTTGCGTTAGGTGGTAAATTCAGCCAGCGTGAGATTGCAGTAAAAGGCACTTTAACCAAATGGTTAAACAGAATAATCCAATCAGCAATAATTGCAGTAATTTGGGCTGTTATTGTATTTACCTGGTTTAAGGCGGACACCGGAATTGCTTACTTAGACTTATTAGTTAATTTGGTTAAAACCTCTCCCGGTTTTATTATTATGGGCTTTATAATGGCGCAGTATAATAAAGAACGCGCATTGGAAGAGGAGTATGCATTTAGGGCGGCTGTAGCGGAAACAATTAACGCTTATGCTGATTTATTAGAAGGTAAAGATGAGAAAGATCTCAAAAACGAAAGTAGGCAAAAAATGCTCCTGGATGCAATAAAGCAAGTTTATGCAAAACCGCAGATGCATAAAGAAAATATTAAAGCGAAAACGTACAAGGAAAGTGCGGCAGAATTAATCGAGATATTGAAGAATATTAAAAGTTAAATTATGAGTTGGATATCTTACAATTTAGAGGATGTTAAAGGCAAATATCTTTATCGGTTTGTAACTGAAGAAAATCTAATGCGATTTCTTAAGTCTGGTGATTTATGGTTCGCCAGGGCAGATAAGTTTGGAGACAAAATGGAATGTGTGATGATCAAGGACTTAATGGAAGCTAAACCAAATTTTCCAGCGATTGAAAAAAGAAAAAAAAGACATTTAATTTGTTGCCTGCATGAGGCGAATAACGAATCCCTTGCATTTTGGGATACGCATGCAGTAGAGGATAAACACAGAAGAAAATATGCTATTCGATTTGAACGAGAGGCATTGGTTGAGTTGGTTTCAAAGGCAGAACCTCCTGTATTTATTTCAAATGTCATAGGGGATAAAATACATGGAAAAATAAGGTATAAAAATTTAATTAATAAATCCCGTGATAGGTTATTGGAAAAAACTGTTAAGTATCCTGTATTCCGAAAGGAATTTGCTTTTGCATACGAGAGGGAATATAGGTTTGTTTTCCGCCTTACTAGTGAATGTGAAACTGATGGGTTTGGCTTAAACCTTGGTATTGTCAAAAATCTCCCATTCAATGTTTTGGTGAATCCATTACTAGAAAACAAAGAATACATAAATTGTTTGAAAAAAATAAAGGGGACTGCTGCTCATCCCAAGTTCAAGCAATCTGCTTTAGCAAAATGGCTTAAACCGGAACTATGGAAATGAACACCCCATCCTTCCTCGAAGACCATATCAGCCAGATACCTTCATTACAAATGCTGGTAAATTTTGGCTGTATATATTTAATATATCAAAATTTGCTTAGCAAAGCAACTATCTTTATTGTGCAAAAACAGCTTTACAGACATGGCATATAAAATACAACAACTACCCTTGCCTTTGGATTTAGAAACCAAAGCCATTCTAAAAAAAACGGCTGCTGCCCGAAGTGCCTTAGCAGAAATGAAAGGGGCAGCCCTGAGCATTCCGAATGAGAGCATCCTCATCAGCACACTTTCTTTACAGGAAGCCAAAGACAGTTCGGCCATTGAGAACATCATTACCACACATGATGAATTGTATCAGGGGGATTATCTGAAAAAGGAATTCAAATCCATCGCATCCAAGGAAGTTCACAACTATGCCGAGGCATTGCGTTGGGGCTTTGAAACGGTAAGACAGAAAGGGTTTTTGACAAACAACCACATCATTCAGATGCAGGCAACGCTGGAAGAAAATGATGCAGGTTTTAGAAAAGTGCCCGGCACAGAATTGAAAAATGAGCAAACGGGTGAAATCGTATATACACCTCCGCAAACCCATGATGAAGTGGTGGCATTCATGAACAACTTAGAGCACTTTATGAACGATAATGACCTTAGCGATTGGGACCCCTTGGTTAAAATGGCCATTATCCACCATCAGTTTGAGAGCATTCACCCTTTTTATGACGGTAATGGCAGAACAGGTAGGATTATCAATATTCTGTATCTGGTAAAGGAAGGACTTTTGAATTTGCCAATCTTGTATTTAAGTCGTTACATCAACCAAAACAAAGGCGACTATTACCGTTTGTTACAAAAAGTAAGAACAGAAAACGCCTGGGAAGAATGGGTGCTTTATATTTTGGATGGTGTGGAACAGACTTCTTTGCAAACCATCAAAATCATTGAAGGGATAAAGAACCTGATGAAAAGCCATAAGGAAAGAATCCGAACAGAGTTGCCTAAAATTTATAGCCAAGACTTGCTGAATAACCTATTCCGCCATCCCTACACCAAGATTGATTTTGTAATGGAAGAAACAGGAATCAGCAGAAAAACAGCCGCTAAATACTTAGATGAACTTGACAAACTGGGCATCGTGACTAAGCAGAAAATATGGAAAGACAACTATTACATCAATATGGATTTATTCAAGCTTTTACAGAATGTCAACAAATTATAGTCAAGGGCAAATGGAGGACGGATTTACTCATGAGAGCATTGTCATGTGTAAATTATCAGGATTTTTACACATGACACCCTTGTCATGTGTAAAAAGTGGGCTAAAACTAACCATGAACCACCCATCATGTAAAGAAAATGCCCGAAAGCTATACATGACAAAATCAACATGTAAAGAAAACAGCACTTTCCTTTACATATCATTTTTCACTTTACTCTTTTCATTATTCACTTTATAGAATGGACACACCAAGTTTTAAAGAAGACCATATCAGCCAAATTCCTGCACTGCAAATGCTGGTGAATTTGGGTTATACCTATTTGAGTCCGGCAGAAGCAGACAGACAAAGAGGCGGTAAAACCACCAATGTGTTGTTGGAAGATTTATTGCGGAAGCAGTTGAAGGAAATCAACAGCATCAGGGTTAGTGCAACCAAAACCAGCATTTTCACAGACGAAAACATTGAACGGGGCATTTTGGCATTGAAAAACCTCCCCATGAACGAAGGCTACATTGCAGCCAGTGAAAAGGCTTACAACTTGCTTACTTTAGGTCAAGCATTGGAACAAAGTGTAGATGGCGATAAAAAAAGTTTTACCCTGCAATACATCGACTGGAAAAATATTGGCAACAATGTGTTTCATGTAAGCGAAGAATTCAGTGTCATGCGCTCAAATAGCAAAGAGCATTATCGCCCTGATTTGGTATTGTTTGTCAATGGCATTCCGCTATGCATTATTGAATGCAAACGACCTGTCATGAAAGAACCCTTGAAACAAGCTATCAGTCAGCATTTACGCAATCAACAAGAAGATGGCATCAGAAGTTTGTATGTGTATTCTCAACTCACTTTGAGCATTGCCACACAAGAAGCCGCTTATGCTACCAATGCCACACCCGAAAAATTCTGGGCAAAGTGGCAAGAGAAATTCAGTACTGATGAGGAAGAACGCAACTATAAAAACAAATTACAGGAACGCAAAAACAAACCGCTATCGATTTCTATAAAAGAACAGTTGTTTTCTGACCGCTTCAAATACGTTCGCAAATACTTTGATGCATTAGAGCAAGAGGAAATCCTTCCAACAGAACAAGACAACTATTTGTTTGGCTTGTGTCGCCCTGAACGTTTGATGGACATTGTTTTCAATTTTGTTTTGTTTGACAATGGAGCAAAAAAAGTAGCCCGCTATCAGCAGTTTTTCGCAATTAAAAAATCTATGCAACGCATTAGACATGTTGAAAATGGAAAGCGAAAAGGCGGTGTGATTTGGCATACACAAGGAAGCGGTAAATCATTAACGATGGTGATGTTGGCACAAGCCATTGCCATGGAACCAAGCATTCGCAATCCTAAAATTGTGTTGGTTACAGATAGAACAGATTTAGATAGACAAATTTCTGAAACATTTCGAAAGTGCGGCAGGTTTGTAGAGAATGCCACTACAGGTCAACGTTTGGTTGAATTACTTGAAAACAAAAGTGATGCAGTAGTTACAACCATCATCAATAAATTTGTGGCAGCAGTTAAGAAAATAGACAAGCCTCTGGAGACCCACGATATTTTTGTTTTAGTGGATGAAGGTCATCGAACTCAGCATGGAACATTTAATATAGACATGCAGAAGACTTTGCCTAATGCCTGTTTCATTGCTATGACGGGAACACCGTTATTCAAAAAAGACAAAAGCACGGCAGAGAAATTTGGAGGTTTGATTGATGCATATACTGTTGACCAAGCGGTAAAAGACCAAGCTGTTGTTCCATTGCTTTATGAAGGAAGATTGGCTTTGCAAAATGTAAATGCTAGCCCGATTGATACTTTTTTTGGAATGATTTCAGAACCATTAACTGAATACCAAAAAGCAGACATCAAAAAGAAGTTTGCCCGAAACGACCATTTGAATTCTGCCGAACAAAAAATGCGAATGATTGCCTGGGACATTAGTTTTCATTTTCGTGCTAACTGGCAAGACAAAACACCATTCAAAGGGCAATTGGTTTGCGACAAAAAAGCGAATGCGATTAAGTACAAAGAGTATCTTGATGAAATTGGTATTGTAAGCAGTGAAGTTTTGATTTCATCCATTGACGATAGGGAAGGCGAAGAAAGTGCTTATGAAAAAACGCCTGAAAAAGTAAAAGCATTTTGGAAAAAAATGATGGACGAACATGGCAATTCAAAAAGCTATGAAAAGAACATCATCAGTCGTTTTAAAAACCAGAAAGACCCTGAAATAATTATAGTAGTTGACAAATTGCTTACCGGTTTTGATGAACCCAAAAACACGGTTTTATATTTGACAAGGAATTTACAAAGCCATAAACTTTTACAAGCTATTGCAAGGGTAAACCGCATTTATCCTGACAAAGAATTTGGATACATCATTGACTATTATGGCGTAATTGAAAATTTAGATGACGCTTTACAAATGTATTCGTCTTTTGAAGACTTTGATGATGAAGATTTGGCGGGAACAATGACCAATATTTCGGATGAAATCAAAAAATTACCGCAAAAGCATTCCGACCTTTGGGATATTTTTAAAACCATTGCCAATAAACGTGATGCAGAAGCCTATCAGCAATTATTGAAAGATGAAGCGATAAGAGTTTTGTTTTACGATAAACTGTCTGCATTTGCCAAGGGCTTGAAACTAGCTTTATCTTCTATTCAATTCCATAAGGAAGTAGAGGAAAAGGTAATCAATAGGTACAAAGAAGATTTAACCATGTTTTTAAAATTGCGATTAGCAGTTATTGAGAGATACAGTGATGAAATAGACTACAAACAATACGAAGGTCAAATTCAGAAACTAATTGATACCCACATTACCACCGAGAAAATAGAAACCATCACAGAACTGGTAAATATTTTCGATAAAGATAAATTTCAACAGGAAGTTGAAAAAGCAATAGGTGATAATGCAAAAGCTGATAGAATCGAAAGCCGCACAGCAAAACATATTTCTGAAAATATGGACGAAGATCCAGCATTTTATAAAAAGCTTTCCCAATTGCTTAAAGAAGTTATTGAAGACTATGAAGCAGGAAGAATTAGTAGTGCTGAAAGGCTGAAAAGAAGTCAAGATGTTATGAATAAAGCTCTAACACGAACTGACGATAGTATTCCAGAGCGTCTTATAGAAAGAGAAGTTGCAAAAGCTTTCTATGGCTTGACGGTTGAAGCATTAAATGATAAAATTCAAGACAAGTTAATACGCAAAGAAATTGCAACAGAAACGGCTTTACAAATTGACGACCTTATTCAAGATGCTGTTTTAGACAACGGGAAACCTATTATTGACTGGCAATACAAAACGAACATCACAGGTAAATTGCTTATTGACATTGGCGACTATCTCATTGATGAAGTAAGAGACAAATATAATTTGGATTTGCCATTTAAAGATATGGACAAGATCGCAGAAGACTGCATTGAAGTTGCGAAAAAACGGTATAAATAATGACAGCAGCTATACAATTTGGAAGTAAAATAATAGATTTTCGTTTGGAGTATTCCGACAGAAAATCGCTTGGAATTACTGTAACTCCTGAAATGGAAGTTTTGGTCAAAGCACCGACAGACACCACCATGGAGAAAGTGAAAGAGAAAATAAGAAAAAAAGCACCTTGGATACTTAAACAACAAAGTTTCTTTCTTTCCTTTCAACCAAAGACAACACAGCGAAAATTCATAAACGGTGAAACACATTTGTATCTTGGCAGACAATACCGCTTGCAAATTACAATTGCTAAAGAGGAATCTGTGAAACTAAAAGGTAAATTCATTGAAGTAACAGCGAGTGAAAAGTCAAGAACTAAAGACTTATTAAACGATTGGTATTTACACCATGCCCAAACAAAGTTTCATGTAATTGCTGCACCACTTATTGACAAATTCAAAAAACACAAGGTAGAACCTAGTTCTATTGTATTACGAAACATGCCGACACGTTGGGGAAGTTGCACACCAAAAGGTAAAATCATTTTAAATCCTGAATTGATTAAAGCACCAAAAGGCTGTATTGAATATGTGATTATACACGAACTTTGTCATTTAATACATCACGACCACACACAGAAATTTTTAGATTTACAAACCAAGGAAATGAAAGACTGGGAAAAGTGGAAAATGAAATTGGAAAAATTATTGGCTTAATCTCACCTGTTTTGGTGCTTAAGTAAAACTGATTTATACGCTCTTTAAAAAGGAGAAAAATTAGTAAAGGGACTTTGGTCCCTTTTTTTGTTGATGAGTCAGTGAATATAGGTTGTTGATTGATAGTTAGAGGTTTAGTTGTAGTACATTTTATTCATAAAAACTGACATTGCTCAGTTTAAAAACTAACAGCGGTCATTGAGTAAGGGTACTCAGTTTTTTAGTTTTGAACCGTGGAAATAATGATAATTTTAATAGGTGCAAGTTTACTGTTAGCCTTGCTTTTTTTGTGGTTTTTTATCAAAGCCAGTCGAAAAGGTCAGTTTACTGATATCTATACACCCTCTGTAAGAATCTTATTTGACGACGAAATAAATAGCACATCAAGTGCAAACAAAGAGAGCGAAAAACACAATTAATAAAATCAGAATATATGACAAAAGAATCATTCAGTTACGACAACAAGATTGTTAAATGGTTTGCTTATGCAACAATGCTTTGGGCATTAGTTGGTATGTTGGTAGGGTTACTTGCTGCATTCCAATTGGTGTACCCTCAGTTAAACCTCAACTTAGCACAAACGACCTTTGGAAGAATTAGACCACTTCACACCAACGCAGTCATTTTTGCATTTGTTGGAAATGGTATTTTTATGGGGGTATATTATTCGCTTCAGCGTTTATGTAAAGCCAGAATGTTTAGCGATACATTGAGTAAAATTCACTTTTGGGGTTGGCAATTAATCATTGTATTGGCGGCAGTTACCTTGTTAGCAGGTTTTACCACAGGAAAAGAATATGCAGAACTTGAATGGCCTATTGATATATTAATTACAATAATATGGGTTGTGTTTGGTTGGAACATGTTTGGTACTATTATCAAAAGAAGAGAAAGACATTTGTATGTTGCTATTTGGTTTTACATAGCCACTTTTGTAACAGTAGCGGTTCTTCACTTGGTTAACTCATTTGAATTGCCTTATAGTTTTTTCAGAAGTTACAGTTGGTATGCTGGTATGCAAGATGCTCTAGTTCAGTGGTGGTATGGTCATAATGCGGTTGCATTTTTCTTAACTACTCCTTATTTAGGGTTGATGTATTATTTTATGCCAAAAGCGGCAGAAAGACCTGTGTATTCTTACCGTTTATCAATCATTCACTTTTGGGCATTAATATTCTTATACATTTGGGCAGGTCCGCATCATTTACTTTATACGTCGTTGCCAGATTGGGCACAGTCATTAGGCGTTGTGTTTTCGGTGATGTTAATAGCGCCAAGTTGGGGTGGTATGATTAATGGTTTGTTAACCTTGCGTGGTGTTTGGGACAAAGTAAGAGAAGATGTGGTATTGAAATTTATGGTTGTTGCTGTAACCGCTTATGGTATGGCGACTTTTGAAGGACCAATGTTGTCATTCAAAAATGTGAATGCTATTGCCCACTTTACAGATTGGATTGTTGCACACGTTCACATAGGTGCATTAGGTTGGAATGGTTTCTTAACCTTCGGTATATTATATTGGTTGATACCTCGATTGTTCAATACCCCACTTTACAGTAAATCGATGGCCAATTCACACTTTTGGTTAGGTACATTGGGGATGTTGTTGTATGCTATTCCTATGTATTGGGCTGGTTGGACACAAAGTTTAATGTGGAAAGAATTTACACCAGATGGGACTTTAAAATACCAGTTTTTAGAAACTGTAGTTCACTTAAAACCCTTTTACTTATTGCGTTCAATTGGTGGAACAATCTACTTTGTTGGAGCTGTATTGATGGTTGTGAATTTAGTTAAAACCATTAAAATTGGTAAGTACATTGGAGACGAAAATGCAGAAGCTGCACCATTAGAAAAAGAATTCAAATCAGAGCACAACGAACACTGGCATAGAGTGATAGAAAGACGTCCAGTTCAATTGTTGGTATTCAGTTTGATAGTGGTGTTAATAGGTGGAATAGTTGAATTTGTACCTACATTCTTAATCAAATCTAATGTGCCGACCATTGCGAGTGTTAAACCATATACACCATTGGAATTACAAGGTAGAGATATTTATGTAAGAGAGGGTTGTTACACTTGTCACTCACAAATGGTTCGTCCGTTCAGAAGTGAAACAGCGCGTTATGGCGAATATTCCAAAGCTGGGGAGCATGTTTATGACCATCCATTCCAATGGGGAAGTAAGCGTACTGGTCCCGATTTGGCGAGAGAAGGAACTCAAAAGTTGAAAAAATCAAACGCTTGGCATTTCAATCACTTTTACGACCCAACTTCCATTTCGCCTGGTTCAATAATGCCAAAATATCCTTGGTTGTTTGAAAATGATATCGATATGGATATTACAGAAGCCAAAATAAAAGCGATGCAAACATTAGGAGTGCCTTATGAAGCAGGTTATGAAAAGGTAGCTAACGACGATTTGATGAAACAAGCCAATGAAATTGTTGAAGATTTGAAAAAAGACAATATCAAAGCGATGCCACAAAAAGAAGTTATAGCACTTATTGCATACTTACAAAGATTAGGAACAGACATTAGTGCAGAGAAAAAATAAGAATTTTAAAAAATAATCACATGAAATTTATTCATTATTTAGAAAAAATAACAGGCATCGAAGTCTATCCAATGATTTCTTTAATCGTGTTTTTCGTATTCTTTACACTGTTGTTGTTATACATTTTCAAAACAGATAAGCATCATTTTAGTAAAATCGAGAATTTACCATTAGAAAAATAACATTTGAAATATTAGAATTTATGAACAAGAAAATAGTTTTATTATCAATATTATCCTTCAGTTTTTTGGGTCAAATACAAGCTCAAGAAGTTGCAAGTAAAGGTTTGCAGTCGCCCTTTTATAATCCTGTATTTTTAGCCATGACAACCTTAGCGTTTGTTTTGTTGTTTATCATTATTGTACTAACCAATGTGATAAAAACAACAATAAAATCTAAAGTTAGAGACCTAAAGATTGCCAAAGGGTTGAAAGTGTTATCAGCTTTGTTTTTAATGTTTGGTTCAGGTCAGTTAATGGCACAAGAGGCAGCAGTTAAGGTAAGTATTTACGAAGATGTGCCAATTTTCGGTATTCATCCATGGACTTTTTACATCATGTTTGCCATCATCTTGATTGAGCTTTTTGTAATCTTATGGTTCTGTTTGGCTATTTTAAGATTAGTAGTCGTGAAAGAGGAAAAAGAAGCAGTTAAAGCGGGCGAAGTGGTCGTGAAAGAAAACAAGTTATATGCCTTTATTCAACGTAAATTATTGGGAGTAAAACCAGTAGAATCGGATAGAGATGTGTTGCTAGACCACGATTATGATGGTATTAAGGAGTTGGATAATGATTTGCCACCGTGGTGGAAATATGGATTTTACTTAACTATACTATCAGGCGTTATTTATTTTGTGGGCTACCACGTCACAGGGACTTTCAAGTCGAGCGAACAAGAGTACTTAACAGAGATGGCAGATGCCGAAAAATCTGTAAACGAATACCGTTTGAAAATGGCATTAAATGTGGATGAAACCAATGTCGTATTTGTGGATGATGCAGCAAAAATTGAAAATGGCAAAGCGCTGTTTGTTAAAAATTGTGTTGTTTGTCATGGTGCAGAAGGTCAAGGAACTATTGGACCTAATTTTACAGACAAGTATTGGATTTATGGTGGTCATGCCAAGGACCTATTTACAGTGGTTAAAAATGGTGCAAAAAATGGAATGAAAGCTTGGAAAGACGAATTGTCGCCAACCGAAATTCAGAATGTAATCAGTTATATCCACACCTTAAAAGGAACTAATCCCGCCAACCCAAAAGCACCACAAGGTGACTTGTTTGAAGAAAGTGTAGGGTCAGATTCAACAGTTAATGAAACGAATAATCTTAAAGATTCTATTAAAATTATAGAAACAAAATAATGGCAAACGAGAGTGATCCTTTTCTTGAACATGTCGATCAGTCGTATAGAGATTCAATAGGAACTATAGGCAAAGATGGAAAACGCAAATGGGTGTTTCCAACTCAGCCTAAAGGCAAGTATTACAATGCAAGAACAGCACTATCGGTTTTTTACCTGATAGTGCTGTTTGGATTGCCTTTCCTTAAGTACAAAGGGCATCCCATGTTTTTGTTCAATGTTATTGAACGGAAATTCATTTTGTTTGGGACTATTTTTTGGCCACACGATTTGGTGATTTTTGGTTTGGCTATGATTACTATGGTTCTTTTTGTGGTTTTATTTACTGTCGCTTTTGGTCGTATATTTTGTGGTTGGGTTTGCCCACAAACAATATTTATGGAATTGGTTTTTCGAAAAATAGAATATTGGATTGATGGTACAAGTACTCAACAACAAAAACTAAAAGCCAGTCCATGGACGGCAGAAAAAATCAGAAAAAGAGTACTTAAACATTCCGTTTTTTATGGATTGTCTTTTTTAATTGCCAATACTTTTTTGGCTTATATAATCAGTATTGATGAGTTGTTTAAGATTATAACAGAGCCCGTTTCTTTGCATTACAAAGGCTTGCTATTGTTAATGGTTTTTTCAGGTGTATTTTACTTTGTTTTCGCTTGGTTCAGAGAACAAGTCTGTATTATAGCTTGTCCTTATGGAAGATTACAAGGTGTTATGTTAGATAAAAACTCTATTGTAGTAGCCTACGATTATCTCCGAGGTGAACCTAGAGGAAGGATAAAAAAAGACGAGCCTGCACAAAGCAAAGGGGACTGTATCGATTGTGGTTTGTGTGTAAAAGTATGTCCTACTGCTATTGATATTCGTAATGGCACTCAGTTGGAATGCGTCAATTGTACTGCCTGTATGGACGCTTGTGATGAGGTGATGTTGAAAATAAACAAACCTACCAAGTTGATTAAATATGCCAGTGAAAATGCCTTGTCAAAAGCCCAACACAAAATATGGAATTGGAGAACCAAAGCCTATGTTTCTGTTTTGAGTATTTTGCTAATTGCATTGGTTTTTTTAATAACAAGTAGAGAAAATATTGAAACAACGATTCTCAGAACGCCCGGGACTTTATATCAACAAATAGACAGCACTTATTATTCTAATTTATTTGTAATCAAAACAATCAATAAAACCTATCACGATGAAAAATTAAGTATTAGAGTAATAGAACCTAAAGGGGCAATTATTAAAATGGTAGGCAATGATATTTTAGTTAAAGCAGAGTCTAAGTATGATGGACAGTTTTTTATGGAAGTGCCAAGTGACCAAATTATGGGTCAAAAAACAAAAGTAGTCATTGAGGTATTAAAAGAGGGTAAAGTCATTCAGAAAGTTAAGACAGGTTTTTTAGGTCCCATTTATCGTTAAATTTGAAAACATGAATTTTAAGTATTTTATAGCAGGATTGTATTTATTTTTTGTAGCCCTAATCGTTTTTATGGTTTTTAAAAGTTGCGGTCAGGACATTGGTCTTGAATCAAAAGATTATTTTAATGAAGAGTTGAAATACCAATCGACGATTAACAGTAAAATGCGAGGAAATTCTTATCTAGATTCTTTTGTGATAGGAGAAAAAAACAATCAAATTGTTGTTATTCAGCCTGTTTCATTGTCATCGGATTCAATCAAATTATTTTTTAAGCGACCAGATGATGCTAAAAAAGATTTAACATTTAGGTACAAAGGTTCTAAAATAGAAGCCATAAATAAATCGAGTTTTTTACCAGGGAAATATGAGGTTAGAATTACTTGTTATGTAGGAGACTCTTCTATGATTATTGACAAAAAAGTAGCATTTTAATGGTTGTTAATGGATTGATATTTGGATTAATCTCCACCCTACATTGCCTTGGAATGTGTGGTCCCTTGGCTTTTGCAGTGCCACCCAAAGTAAAGTCAAACCGCTTTTTGTTTGCTTTTTTGTATCAAGTAGGGCGAATATCTGTTTATACCCTCATCGGTGTATCGGTTTTTTTAATAGGCTATTCATTTTCTTTGTTTCACATGCAACAAACACTGACCATTGTATTGGGTGTGCTGTTGTTATTATATGCAACGGTCTCTTTAATTTCAACAAAAAATGCTTTGTTCTTAGGGTTTTATTCTAAGTACATTGGTCAGTATTTTAACAAGGTTTGGAATTTGCCTGTTTATGTATCGGCATTGTTGTTAGGTGTTTTAAATGGATTGTTGCCTTGTGGTGCCATTTATTTAGCAGCCATTTATTGTGCAAGTTTGCAATCTGTAAGTGAATCTGTAATGTATATGGTGCTGTTTGGAATAGGAACGTCACCCATTTTTATAGCCGCTTGGTTGTTGTTCAGAAAAACACAGCAGATAAAATGGAGAAAACTCTTAATTTTGTACAAATTGTTGCCATTTATTATCGGTATATTAATGATACTAAGAGGCGCAAATTTAGGAATACCTTATTTAAGTCCTGAGTTGGAAAAAGTAAACGGACAAACAGAGGTAAAAAACTGTTGTCAACCCAAAAAATAAAAACAATGTCGAAAGAAAGAAACGATAAAATATACGAAGGAATGTTTGAGGATGCCTCCGAAGGTATTTTGGTGTCCAATCACAAAGGTCAAATTATATTATGTAATCCAAGTGCTCAAAGAATGTTTGGTTATACCCATGATGAATTTTTGACCTTAAACATAGACCAATTAATGCCAATGCGTTTTCAGTCGCATCATGTCCATCACAGAGAGGGGTATTTTGCCAATCCAATGCCTAGGTCAATGGGAAAAGGGCGTGACTTGTATGCCAATCATAAAAATGGGGAAGAGTTCCCTGTAGAGATAAGTTTAAGTCACGTTAAGAACGGAGAGGAAACCCTAGTGGTTGCTTTTATCATAGACATAGCTGAAAGAAAAAAGAAAGACAATCAGTTGAAAAAGGCCAATGAAATGCTTAAAAAAGCCAGTTTCCAGTTGTCGAAATTGAACCAAGAATTGGAGCAGAAAGTGCAATCAAGAACCTTGGAATTGGCCGAAATGATTAAAAAATTAACGGAATCTAAAAAAGAAGTTGATTTGGCACTGGTAAAAGAAAAGGAGTTAAATGATTTAAAATCAAGGTTTATAAGTACCGCTTCGCATGAGTTCAGAACGCCTTTGGCAACCATTTTGTCGTCAGTTTCTTTGGCGGGAAAATATGCCGACAAACAAGAACTCGAAAAAATATTCAAACATTTAGACAGAGTGAAAGATTCTGTTAGTAATTTAACCGATATTCTGAATGATTTTTTGTCATTAGATAAGTTAGAAGAAGGGATTATACAGCCACATCCTGAACCAACGCATGTTTATGATTTAATTGTTGATTTGTTGGATACCATGAAAGGGATTACTAAGTCGGGGCAGGTTTTTAATTACCAAGACGAAACCAATAATGAAAAGGTTTTTATAGATGTAAGGATATTCAGGAATTTGTTGATTAATTTGGTTAGCAATGCGGTCAAATATTCAGAAGAAAATAAAACGATAACCCTTAAAACAGAATTCAAAGGTCAGAAATTATTTATTTTAGTTCAAGATGAAGGGATTGGTATTCCGTATGAGGATCAATCCAATATTTTTGAAAGGTTTTACAGGGCTAATAACATTGGAAATATCCAAGGAACCGGATTGGGTCTCAATATTGTAAAAAAATACATAGAAATATTGAATGGAGATATTACATTTGAAAGTGAACCCGGAGTAGGCACACGTTTTTTAATTGAAATACCAGTTTAGATTATGGCAAAAATTTTATTAATAGAAGATAACAATGAAATGAGAGAGAATATTTCAGAAATATTAGCTCTTTCAGGACATGAAGTAGAGACTGCCGAAAATGGCAAAATTGGCGTTAAAAAAGCACAAACTAATGTGCCTGAAATTATCATTTGCGACATTATGATGCCTGAATTGGATGGTTATGGCGTATTGCACATGCTCAACAGAGACCCTTCTACCAATCAAATTCCTTTTATTTTCTTGACAGCTAAGGCCGACCGTTCTGATGTGCGCAAAGGGATGGAATTGGGAGCCGATGATTATATAACCAAGCCGTTTGATGACATGGAGCTTTTAACCGCTATTGACATCCGTTTGAAAAAAGCCAAACTGATTCAAGCTTCCAATTTTACTCAAGCCGATAATGGATTTGACTCTTTTTTGACTCATGTTAAAACCATTGATGCCTTTGCTCAAATTCAGTCTTCAATTAAATCAAAGCATTTTAAGAAAAAAGAAGTTATTTATTCAGAAAATTCCAATCCCAATTATTTGTATTACATCGAAAAAGGAAAGGTTAAAACGTTGAAGTCGAACAATCAAGACAAGGAGTTTATAACAGGCTTGTATAATCAAGGTGATTTTTTTGGATACGTTACTTTGTTAGAAAATGGCGTTTATGAAGATGAAGCTATTGCTATGGAAGATTGTGATTTGAAAATGATTTACAAAGATGATTTTCTTAAAATGATATACCTAAACAGGGAAGTGGCAAACACGTTTATGAAACTGTTAAGTAAAGAGGTGAGAGATAAGGAAGAACGATTGTTACAGATAGCTTACAACAGTGTAAGAAAAAAAGTATCACAGAGTTTGGTATTGCTTAAGGAAAAATATGGTACTGAGGAAAAAACACCGTTTAGTATTCCGATTAGTCGCGAGGATTTGGCCCATATTGCAGGAACCGCAACCGAAACTTTAATCAGAACACTAACTGATTTTAAAGAAGAAGGCATTATTGAAATTAAAGGAAGTTTAATTACAATTGTCAATTTCGATAAATTGAAGAATATGAGGAACTAACCGTGACTAGGCTATGCCTAGTGGAAGGGTTATTCGTATAATTGTTAAGAGTTAAGAGTTCCAAGCCGTTCAGCGTGATTATATAGGTGTTTATTAAGCCGAGACCAACAAAGGCGGGAAATAGATACTGAAATCTGTGCTGAACTTGATTCTGAATAAATTTTGAGGACAAAATTTTCCAGAATGACAGAACCCTTTACAGAATTTTTTCTAGCATGACTGTGCCATGACAGTGGTGGTTTGACTAGAGACTAAACCCTTTGCGCAAACTTAATCAAATTAGTCATGCTGGAAAAAGCAGAGCGTTGATTGTGTGTTGCGCTTTTATTCAGCATCTTTTATTGAGATTCCGTAAATAATTCTGAAACCTGTGCTGAAATAGATTCTGAATAAATTTTGAGGGCAAAATTTCCAGAATGACAGAACCCTGTCCTGAACTTGATTCAGAATGACAATACTCTAAGCATGGCGTCTCTACCAATAATCTTTCGCTGTATGGCGTGAAACCCTTTAAACCCAATAAACCTGCTCAACCTCTTAAACACCCTTCGAGAGAAATTCGACAAGCTCAGCACAGGCTCTTATGGTGAAACCCTTCGGTACAATTCAGCAAAGCTGAATCACTCAGGGTGACAAAAGGACAACTAAACGCATAAACAATCACGCTGCACGGCGTGAAACCCCATAAACCCCATAAACCTCCTCAACCTTTTAAACACCTAAACACCTAAACACCTAAACACCTAAACACCTAAACAACTTTTCTTCGACTTCACTCACGTGACTAGGCTCAGCCTAGTGGGATAGTATGACTAGGCATAACCTAGTAAAGTAGGAATGAGGATTATTGGTGTTGTTTTCTTGGTGGTTTATTTGATAATATTATATTCTATGAGTTCCCATGAATAACTGCATGACATTGATTGTTTCTTTATTAACCCAACACCTTTTGCCCAATAATAAATGTTATTTGAGCGAATACAGTTTAGTTTTTCTTCCCAAATATCATCTTTATCAATATCTAACTTAGCCACATTTTGGTAGGTTTTGCCTTGTATGGTTAGGGTGCTGTCCATACCGATGTAAGCAGCATAAGATGAACCTGTGCCTGAATTTGATTCTTTAGGTATTAAAAAAGGATGAACTAGTGGGTGATTTCTACTTCCATTTCCCTCTCTAGTTAAATCATTGCTAGTTATATATAAATCTGTTGCTTGTGGGTTGAATGTCCTTGTGTATTCATAAAAAAATCTTTTAATAAAAGTACTGTAAAAGGATTTTGATAAATAGTCATAATAGATAGTCCTGTGTTTACTGTACGGGTAAATCCCTTTAACTAAAATGGAATCAAAATAAAAACCGTTAATGATATGTGTGTCTAAATCACCTGTTTTTGTGTTTTTATATATCCAATAGCTGCCGGGTTTGCTCCATAAATAACTTTTGAGTTCTTCATTCATTTTTATTCTATAATACTCAGGTTTAGGTGGTTTACCTTGGTAACCTGGTTTGCTGGGGTCTTTGTCGCATCCTATTAGCATAAGTAAACACAATATGGGTAAAATGTATATTGATATGGACGCTTTCATACTTGTGTGGTTATACTACGTTATTAGTCTGTTGTTCCACAAAAATACTCAAGATATTCAGTTATTCAAATTTAGTTGTTATTACCAATCGATACAAGTAAACACAATATAGATTTCGGTTTCAATTCATAAGAGACGAAATGTATGCCGTAACTGCCAGAAACCTTTTGACACCCTTCGGTACAATTCAGCAAAGCTGAATCACTCAGGGTGACAAAAGGACAACTAATCGCATAAACAATCACGCTGCACGGCGTGAAACCCTTTAAACTTCATCAACCTCTTAAACACCCTTCGGTACAATTCAGCATAGCTGAATCACTCAGGGTGACACCTGCCTATACGCATAAACACCCTTTACTTCGACTTCGCTCACGTGACTTGGCTCAGCCTAGTGGGTGACACCTAAACCCCTAAACACATAAACGAATAAACCCCTAAACGAATAAACACCTAAACGAATAAACACCTAAACGAATAAACACCTAAACGAATAAACGCATAAACACCTAAACAAATAAACGCATAAACACCTAAACAAATAAACGCATAAACACCTAAACAAATAAACGCATAAACACCTAAACAAATAAACGCATAAACACCTAAACAAATAAACGCATAAACACCCTAATACCTAATAGCCCAAAGCCCTCTCCCGAAGGTTGATACGATGAGTGCTTGTTCTTTTTCAAAGTATTTAATTTCCGTGACAATAGTAGGAGGAAATCCTTCTCCCAAGGGAACCCATTGTAAATCATTAAACTCATAAACACCTGAATTGTCGCCATAAATCCATTTGCCTTTGACACTCATAATGCATGTGCTTGGTAAGTTTGGTAAGCCTTTCGACTGATTAGTAAACGTTTGGCCATTGTCAGATGAAATATAAACCTTGTTTAAATCAGTACTGTTTTGGTCGAACGATACCAATGTAACTGCAATTTCGCCTGTTTCATTAACCGCAATGTCAGTAATACTTCTCCATTTTAAAATGGGTAATTGTTCCGTAAAGTCTTGCCAATTGGCGCCCCCATCATTTGTAAATAGTAACTTGTTTTCTAATTTCCCACCCCAAGTTGCATCATCTTTGCCAATCCATATTTCATTTGAATTGTTGGGATTGACCCAAAAAGCCTTGATTTTTCGGTCAGCTTTTAAGTTTGATGTTAATATTTCATACCGTTGTTCTTTGTTTCTTAAATACAAATTTAGATTTGATAAGTAAAAATGGTTACTTTCTTGGTGGTAATTCATTTTAAAATCAAAACCCGAACGTTCATTTCCTGCATGGGCGTATTGGAATGTTTTTCCACCATCTTTGGTTTGGTAACACATTTGTGCAAAGCCAGCATAAAACCAATTGGAGTCGGCCGTAGCAATACAACGCCCTCCGTCTCCATACATTTTGGTGCAATACCACTCCTTGTTTTGATAAATAAAAATCCCATTGTCTTGAGTGCCGCACATTATTTGTCCGTTTTTATTGAGGTCGAACCCAAAGATTAATGTGCTATTGATATTGGAATAGTGTGTAAGCGAAGTCCAGGTTTGTCCATAATCATCACTTTTGTCTATGCCTCCATCTGTTGCGCAGTAAAGCGTTTGGTTCTGATAAAGAAGAGCATTAATGTCATCGTGAATGTGGTTTGTTTTGCCAATTTCGGGAGTTGTAATGACTGAAAAGTCTTGCCCTTCATTGTTGCTCACAAAAAGTCGAGTAGTTCCTATCAATAACCGTTCAATATTGTTTTTTTTATCGTAAACTGTTGTTTGTACTTGTCGCGATTTGTTGGGGATAATTTGAGGAGCACTGTTTTTATAAATGATTTTCTTTGTTAAAAGGTCATAAATAACGAAATAAGATTGGTTTGCTTGAACAAAAATAGATAGTTTGCCTTTGTTTTTTTGCGAGAAACTAGCACTAAAGCGATTGTTCATTGCGCCTAATCCCAATTGGCCAATTTCGGAATTGATAGTTTCGCTTAAATCTTCCCAAGTTTTACCGGCGTCTCTACTTAAAAGAATTCCCGAACCAAAGGCTAGCAATTCTTGAACATTAAATGGGTTATTGACCAATTGTTTTAGGTCGTACTTACTTTTAAACACATTGCGCCAACGGAGGCCTGCATTGTCTGAAGCGTAAATGTTTTTATTGCTAATGCACAAGGTTTGTGTGCTATTGTTTAGGGTGATGTGACAAAGGTCTCTTGCTTGTTCTTGTTGGTATTCTATAGGGGTAAATTGGAGTGAATTTGCTTGCCAAGTTTCGCCGTTGTCGCTCGACTGAAAGATGCCAAACCCATATTGTCTTGAATTGCCAATGTCTAAACCTGAAGCTGCTAATAATTGATTGGTTTCAGGGATTTTAATAATTTTGTTAATGCCAGTTGCATAAGGGAATTTTAATTTTTGTTCCCAGGTTTTGCCACCATCTTTGGATTTGAAAATGCCTGAGGTGGCATGTCCTGCAATGATTTCATTTTCATTACTTGGGTTAATGTAAAGGCTTAAAAACCGTCCACATCCATGTGGGGAAATTTGCCCCGTATCGGCCATAGGAGTTGGAGAGCCAAATGGTCCAATAGGGAGCCATTCGTATGAGGATAGTTTAGTGAAAGAAATGGCTTGTTTGGGGGAGTGTAAGTCTGAGTTTTTTTGTTTGCTACGACAGTTTATTCCAGTAATTAATAGCGTGAAAAATAGAATATAAAGTTGAAGTTTATTCATATTGCATTTCGGCTTCTTTAATCATTTTTTCTGATTCTTCTTTGCCTAAGTATCGATCAATTTTTTGGTGAATAAGGTATAAAAGTGGCGTTAAAACGACAGCTACAATGAATTTATAAATATAATTCATAATGCAAATGGCCATTACTTTTTTGAATGACCAATTATTGCCAATGTAAAACGCTATAAATAAGACTACAAAACTATCTATAAATTGCGAAACCAATGTTGAGCCTGTACTTCGCATCCATAAATATCGGTTGCCTGATTTTTTTTTGATATAATGAAACACGTAGACGTCGACCAATTGACCAATAAGGAAAGCGACCAAAGAGCCAATAATAATCCACATGCCTTGACCAAAAATGCCTTTGTAAGCAGACTGCATATTGGGGATGTTTTGCTCAGCGCCACTGTCTATCCACCATGAGGCAGGAGAGGAATTGATGGCCAAAAACACCATTAAAAAGGCGTAACTTATCATTGCTGCTGCAATATAACTTAATAGTCTAACTCCTTTTTTACCATAATATTCGTTAATAATATCGGTCATTATAAAGACAAATGGCCAAAGTAAAACGCCACAAGTCAACTCAAATGAAAGGTTTTTAATGCCCAATAAGTCGATTTGAAATGAGTTAAACCCAAAAGTGTTCTCCAATGAGAATATTTTGACCCCAATAAATTCAGCTATGATGGCGTTTGTTATAAAAAAGCCACCCAACATGATAAACAGTTTCGACTTTTTATCCATTTAATTGACGTTAAAAGTTTCTCCTTTTTGAGGAATTTCGATGTTTAAGTATCCTTTTTCAATCAGTTTCTCTGCAAATATTTTTTGAGTTTCGTATTCGCCGTGTACTAAAAATATTTTGTGAACGAGTTTGGGGTTTTGAAGTTTTAGATAGTCTATCATTTCTATGTAATCCCCATGAGCACTGAAGTTTTCCATGCTTACAATATTGGCTTTTACCTTGAAAGTATCTCCAAATATTCGCACTTCAGGGTCTCCCGCTTTAAGTCTTCCTGCCAATGACATCGGTGAAGCGTAACCAATTAGCAAAATCGTGTTTTTAGGGTCTTCAATGTTGTTTTTAATATGGTGTTTGATACGACCCGCTTCAGCCATTCCGCTGGCACTAATAATAATTGCAGGTTCTTTAGATTCATTGATTTTTTTAGACTCACTCACATGTTCTACATAATGTAAGTTGGGAAAACAAAAAGGGTCGCCATCTTTGGTTATGTATTCCAGTATTTCGGGATTGAAATAGTGTTTGTGCGCTGCCATGGTTTTGGTAGCTTTAACAGATAAAGGACTGTCTACATAAACTTCGATAGAAGGGAGTAAGCCGTGGTGAGAAAGGCGGTCGAGCGCGTAAATAATTTCTTGAGTTCGGTCAATACTAAACGCAGGGATAATGATTTTGCCCTTGTTTTTAACACAAGTTTCATTCACAACTTCCAATAGTTTTGCCTCAACATCAGTTTGTTTTTCATGGATTCTTGAACCGTAAGTGCTTTCTAAAATAATATAATCGGCTTGCGAAACGGGAATTGGATGGTTTAAAATGGCATCGTTTGAACGGCCAATGTCACCAGAAAACATCAGTTTTACGTTATTGGTTTCGTTCAATGTTTCAATTAAAAAGGCAACACTACCTAATATATGTCCATTATCGAAAGTCGTTACTTTGATGTCGTCTTCAATGATTAAACTATCATTCAAAGGAAGTTTACGCATTAAGTCAAGCGCTTTCATAGCGTCTTCCTCTTCATACAAAGGCTCAATAGGTGGTTCTCCTTTTTCAATTTTTCTCTTATTGATGTAAAACAGGTCGCTTTCTTGAATTCTAGCACTGTCTAAAAGCATTATTTTACACAAGGCAATCGTTGCATCAGTTGCATAAATGTAACCTTTAAAACCGTCTTTAACCAACTTAGGTAGAAGTCCTGAATGGTCAATATGAGCGTGTGAGAGAAGTACATAATCGATTTCACTTGGTTCAAATCCCCAAAATAAGTTGTCGCTTTTTGTTCTTTTGCCTTCCCCTTGAAACAAACCACAATCGAGTAATATTTTTTTACCGTTTTCAAGTTCAATCAGATGTTTGCTGCCCGTTACGGTTCTGGCTGCTCCCCAAAAGCTAATTTTCATGTTACAATTATACACATTATTTTACATAGATTTTTGAGACAGAAATGACAAGGAGTAAATTTTATTTTTTATTTTTAGTTTATTTTACACTTATATTTGCAGCATGTTTTGGGGTGCTCTTGTATGTGAAAATACAAAGCTGAGATGATACCCACTGTACTTGGATAAGCGTAATAGCTGCGTCAAGGAAAACAAACAGAATGGTTTGTGCTTATTATTAG
>JBIPNH010000093.1:0-9373 GCA_044373665.1 Bacteroidia bacterium | reverse complement strand
AACGACTTGGTGTTTTTCCATAACAAACTCCCAATCTTTGGTTTTATTTCTTGGCGCTTGATTGGAATTGATATACACTGCGGCTTCTACTACCCTTAAATCCATAATGATATCAATCATTTTATTCTCTTCAATTACCCAATCTGGTTTAGAATCAACCACTTCGAGTTTGTCTCCCGATTGGCATGAAGAAAACATAAAAATCAAAAAGAAAAAATACACGTAAGGTTTCATTAATTTTGCAAATATAATGGTTGCTGAAAACATATTAAGAATTAAACAAGAAATAGGCCAAAATGTTGATTTGGTTGTTGTTTCTAAATACAGAACAATCGAAGAAATTAAACAGGTGTATGAGGCGGGCATGTTACACCTTGCTGAAAACAGAGTTCAAGCTTTGTTGGAAAGAAAGGAAGCCTTACCCGATAATATTAAATGGCATTTAATAGGTCATTTACAAACCAACAAGGTTAAGTACATTGCGCCGTTTATTCATTTGATTCAAAGTGTGGACAGTTTTAAACTATTAGAAGAAATAAACAAACAAGGACTCAAAAACAACAGGGTTATCAATTGCTTATTACAAGTTTATATTGCCTCAGAAGAAACCAAATTTGGCTTATCAGAAGAAGAATTAGTGGTGCTCATCAAACACCCTCAATTAAGTGAATTTAAAAACATCAACATCACAGGACTAATGGGTATGGCAAGCAATACTGATAACATTTCACAAGTCGAAAAGGAATTCAAACAACTCCGCCACTATTTCGACAATATTAAAGCATTAAATCTGTTCCCCGACTTCCAAACCGTGTCCATGGGCATGAGTGGTGATTACTTGCTAGCCATACAATGTGGCAGCAACATGATAAGAGTGGGTAGCAAGGTGTTTGAGTGAGGGGATTAAGACGGATAGAATCAAATTCTTTTACCTTCCGCCAGTTTTAATTTTTCTTTACAGTTCTCGTATTTGCGTTTGTAGTTTTCTTTGGCTTCACGTTCAGATTTAACCAAGTTGTCAAGTGTGTTTATAGTGGCATCTTTTGAACTAATCGTTTCATTACATTGAGCAATGTATTTGTCGAGTAAAAACACCTCAGCGTTTTCGGATGGAGAAGTTTTAAAATGATTAGGGAGGTCATTTTTTACTAATTCCAAAAAAGAAAGGTTGAAATAATCGGCTATAGCAGGAATGTGTTTAAAGTAATTAAGTCTTTCTCCATTTAATATTTTCGAAAACTCACCATTTGATACCCCTATTGATTTTGCGATATGTTCAATTTTAGTTTGCCTTTCTTTAATAATTTTTTTTATTTTTGGTAAAATCCAGTCGTTTTCGTAGTTCATTTAATGCGAAATAATACTATTACAAGTTGATAAACAATGGTATTATAGTACTAATTTTCCGCTTTATTTCCATTTTATTTCCAAAATGACCCTCAAAATGGAAAAAAAATGGAAAAACTTTGTTCTTTTATTTCAGTATTTTTATATATTCATTTGCAATGTTGAAAGGCAAACGAGACGGCCGCTCAACCGACCCCGATACCCTGAATGCTGAAAAAGGTAAGAGTAAGCATAAAAATAATAAAAAAAATCAAATGAAAAAAATCAAATTTAAATTAGTGATATTATCACTAGTGCTTTTCGCCTCAAATGTTATCAGTGCACAAAGCAGTCAAATTATCCGCGTATTAAATATCAATAATACAAGTCAAACGTATCAGTATACAATTAATTTCGACATTTCTAACAATGCTACAATTAATCGAATAATTGTACCAGCTTTACCAAGTGATGATTTTGGAGTAAACATAGTTGGAAATGGTTGGTCACTTAATAATAATATATTAGCCTTACCACCTTCACCAAACAATAATTGGTATGAGATAGATGTTAATTTCACTGGTTCTCAAAATATTATTAACACACCATCAATAACAATTTATTGCCCATGTGCTAGTATAAATGGAGTTGGAAATTGTGAAGCGAAATCCGATTCAAACAATTGTATAAAATGCTTTGCAACTCAAACTTGTTCTACTTGTGGAAAGCCGACAGTTCAAACTGTTATCTCTGATACAGCAAAATGCCCAATAATTATTAATGCTAATTCTGTAACTTTAAATTTCTAAATTTTATGAAACCAATGTTAAAACTCACTTTAATAGCTGTAATTACATTTACATGTAATTTCTCATTCGGACAAAGTTATTCTGTACGCTTAAATAGCCATCAAGACTCATCAATTACCTATATTTACAACATTACAATTAACTCAAATAATACAGCAAACATTACAAGAACATCTGTACCAGCCTTACCAACAGACCAATTAGGTATGCAAATTATAGGAACTGGCTATAGTTATGATCCTATTTCAAAAATGCTCATTTTACCAAGTTCAAGCAATGGACAATGGTGGGGAATTGACAATAACTATAATGGAAGTGTTGGTATTATTAATGGAGGAACTGTTGAAGCTAAATGCCCATGTAGCAAAGGTAAAAAAGAATGCGATGTATCACTTGCGCCTGGAGGTTGCCTAACATGCGTTGGAGGCGACTGTAAATGTGCTGGGGTAGTTACAACAAATGTTCCAAATCCAAGTGGAAATAATTTTATGTATTCAATTATAATTAATGTAACATCCGTAACATTTACTATTATTCAATAATGTTTAAATCGAAAAAATACCTAAGTATCAAAAAGGCTTTTGCCTTTTTGATACTTGTAATTATGACCGTAAGCTTAGAAGGACAAAACAATTTTCTAATTGCCAAAAATATTCAAAGCAAAATTATAGAAAAAAACAAAGGCATCATCAACGTTTCTTGGCGTTATAGATTAAAAAACTCTTCATATTCTGATTCAATGGTAGAGTTCAATAAGTTATATTACAATTCAAATATCAATGAACTATTCTCAACATATGATTTCATTGATATTGACACAAACTATTTAAGTATATTGGTTGCAAAAAAAGATAAATATTATACTATAGAAGAAGACCCCAAATTAATTAACTGTAAAGAGAAAACTGATTTAGTTTTTTTTAAAAAAAATTGGAGTAAAGATTTTCTGCATTTGTCACACCCACTAGCTAGAAAAATTACTTATGACACAAATTCATATTCTTACAAAGTTATTCAAAAAAAAGCAGGTGATTCTATCTACATAACAAAAAAAGATAAAAATGTAGCGTATAAACTTTTTGTTGATTCAAATTCGAGAATTAGATTTTATCAAGAAATTATCTATTTTGAAGCAGCTGAATTCCCCATAACTCAAACCGTTACTTTCGATTCATTTTACTATTCGGATTCTATCATTGATATAGAACCTTATTTAAAACTTAAAACTTGTCCTCCTGTCCCAAAAAAGAAACCAAGTAAAGTTAAAGAACCTACTCTAGATGAAATGTTTTTAAATAAACGTTTTGATTTTAAACCATTTGTAAAATACATTGATTCAAACCTAATACTCAACTCAGGGAAAATTACGGTGTTAGACTTTAGTTTTTTATCCTGTTTTGGCTGTGTTTTATTGCTTAAATCATATGAAAAAATATTGGATTCCTTTTCAAATCAAATGGATGTGATATTGATAGACCCTGTGGATCCAAGAGGAAAAAATTTAATAATCAACAAAACCCTTAAAGACAACAACATTTATGAGAGAATAAAATATTACATCACCTTTGATGATGCCTATGAAACTACATTTAATAACAAAATTAAAGCCTATCCAACTTTATTCTTTCTTGATAAAAATGGTATAGTGAGGCTCATTAAAATTGGGGTACAAATAGATGAAAACATCTATGAAACCTTTAAAAAAGAAATTGAGAGAATAACCGAATTGAATCCTTAATAAAATGTTAATTATAAAAAAAAGTAACCATAGTAAATATTTAAAAATACTGAAGTTTTCTTTAAGTATTTCATTTTTAATAATGTGCAATCAATTATTTAGTCAAAACAACTTTTCAGAGTTAGTTGATATTCAAAATAAAATTTTAGATAAAAATAAAGAAATTTTGAATGTATCATGGAGACAAAGAAAACATAACTCTGCCTATTTTGATACCTCATATAGTTATAAACAAATTTACTACAAATCAAAGAATAAAGATCTTTATGTTTCATATATTAATATTTTGCCAGACACTATTTTCTATAACCTATTTGTTGGAGACTCTAGTCGCTATATTTTTGTAAACAAAACAAGAAATAATGAATATTGCAATAAAGAGGCAACTATAGATTATTTTAAAAATTATTGGCGGGAAGATTTATTGCCATTAAGTCATCCAGAAGCTAAAAAAATAATAGTTGACACTGCTTTTTATACGTATAAAATTTATCATTTAAAGAATAAGGATTCCTTTACAATTACTCAAAAAGAGAAAGATTTGACAAGAACATTTGTTGTAGACCACAATGGAAGAATTAGATATTTCAAAGCGATTTTTAAATTTGAAATCGCACAAATACCAATAGTAGAGACTATTATCTATGATTTATTTGTTTACAAAGATTCTATAATCGATGTAAAACCCTTTTTTAATTTAAACAAGTGCCAACCTTTAATTATAAATAACAAATCTGCAATTGTAGAACTTAATTTGGAAGACACTTTTTTGAATAAACGTTTTACTTTTAAGCCATTGGCTAAACACTTAGATTCCAATAAAATACTAAATTCAGGTAAAATAACAATATTAGAATACAGCTATTTATCGTGTTTTGGATGTGCATTGTTACTAAAATCTTATGATAAAATATTGGATTCATTCTCAAATGAAATTGATATAATAATCATAGACCCAATAGATAAACCAGTTCAAAAACCTCTCATTGAAAAGACACTTAAACAACATCAAGTGCTTAATAGGATAGAATATCTTATGGCATACAATGATGCAAAGACTGTAACTTTGGGCAACAAAATTCAATCATACCCAATATTATTTTTTATTGATAAACATGGCATAGTTAGGTGTATTAAAGATGGTGTAAGTATGGATGAAAACATTTACAAAACCTTTAAAAAAGAAATTGAAAGAATATTTAAACTTTAAAAATGAGAAAATCAACGTTGATATTTATATTTTTTGTATCAAGTTTTTCTTTACAAGCTCAAAACATAAAATACACTTTTTTTGATTTTGCTCAAGACAGCATGCGAAGTCGGTTAACACAAATAAGTATGCCCACCCAAGGGCAAACCGCGGGAATTAGCAATACCTTGGTAACAGATTATGTCGGCAACACTCGTTTATCAATAAGCACTGCGATTATTGCCTCTAAAAAAGACACCTTTTTAGCTATTCATAGCTTATTTAATGGCATAGGCAATTTTACCGGAGAATTAGAAACCCCAATATTTTGTATCCCTTTTAAACATAATAACTTTAATTTTTTTGGGATGAGTTTTATTCCTCGTGTGAGCACACTTATTAATACTGGTAATATGTTTGAAAAAAGCACTTTAAATTTGGATGTAGGTTTTAATACTTTATTGAAAGTTCAAGGCGACTTAGGCAATCTCTCTGCCAAACTTATTTTAAGAAATGCACTTACTTGGGGCAATTACCAGTTTATTGAAAAAATCTACAATGTCAAATCTAAGGCATTCTATTATAGTAGTTTTCAAATTAGGCTTAAAGCGGGTCAAAATGTTTTTATCATCAATGCTCCAATCATTCTAATAACCATCAATGCCCCAGAAATATCAGGCTTCCCTGTTTATGCTGGTTTTGGCTTTAATTTTTAAAACCCTCATTTCCATACCGTGTCCATGGGCATGAGTGGCGATTACTTGCTAGCCATTCAATGTGGCAGCAATATGATAAGAGTGGGCAGTAAGGTGTTTGAGTGAGAGTGTTAAATAAATTACTTTAATTTTACTGTATTACAAACTTAAGCTGATCGCCAGTTGAGGTTTTGATGAAATAAATACCTTTTGAGAGGTTTTCGCAGAAAAAAAACAACCCACCTACCCCTCCAATTCACTCAACTGTTTTAGGTAGTCATACTGCAAATCTTCGTGCAACTTGCCCATGGCTATGTTTATTTTTTTAAGTTGTTGCATGTACATATTATCCAATGCCAACATTTGCAATGACTTTACTTTGGGTTTAAGTAATTTGGTAAAATGCATTAAAACTTCCACTTGTGTGGTTGCCAATCCCGAATATTTGATTTGTTTGTTCGCTATTCTTAGTATTTTCCTAATCTGTTTCACTTCTTTGTATTTGCCATTTCTAGGAATCATTTCAAACAGTTCGGTTAGTTCATTATTCACCATTTCCACATATTCAGCCTCGTCGCCCTTGTTGAACAAGTAATATGAAACCAATTCTTTGTTCTCTTTTTTATACTTCATTAGTCGAAGACACAACTCGGTAAGTGCCACCGGTTCCATGTTCAATAATTGCTTTTTTATGATATGACTCGACTCAACTTTCATTTTTTAATGTTTTATAGCATACGTTACATAACCTACCCATTCTTTTATCATTAACTCCATAATCATCATCGCCTTAACAGAAGGAACTATATAGGCATCTATGCTATAATCTCGTTTTCTGTCGGCGATGTAATTGGTAGCGAAATAATCAAAGCTTCTATTTTCCTCACACAATTTTACCCTTGGCAAATGCCATGCACTTGAAATAACCAAAACAGTACTGTTAACTTTGAGTGAATCTAATATTTCACTGCTGTACTTTATGTTTTCTGACGTATTTCTGCTTTTATTTTCAACAATAATGGCCGAATCGGGAATGTTAATATTTTTGAGATACAAGGCAATTGCGTCCGCTTCTTTTTCATCTTGCTTAAGCAAACTGCCACTGCCACTACTTATTATTAGTTTGCCTACTTTACCTTGATGATACAAACTAAGGGCCTGCATCAATCTATCATTTGCTTCATAAAAAACGGGTCTGTTTAAACTTGAATCCATTTTACTAAAACCTCCCAAAACGATGGCATAGTCGTAACGCGGTTTTAAATCTTTGGTTCCTTCACTTTCATACAACAACACCAATTCATTAACGATTACCCCGTTTGAAAATAGGAATAAAATAAGCAAACCCTTTATTAATCTTCTTTTCCGTTTTGCATCCTCTTTGGTAAACCATGCCGAGAATAAAAACAGCAAAACCCAAACCATGGGTTTAATGACAAAAAGCAACAATTTTGACAGATAGAAAAACATTATTTGTCTGCAAATATGACAAAATTACACTAGAAAACAAGGAGGTACTATTTTTGAAACTTAAGTTTACAAGATAAAGCATAAATAAAAGTATGAGTAAAACAGGTTCAATATCCGTAAATACCGAAAACATTTTCCCAATCATTAAAAAATTCCTTTACAGTGATCACGAAATATTTTTAAGAGAATTGGTTTCCAATGCCACCGACGCATGCAATAAACTAAAAACATTGTCGAGTATTGGTGAATTCAAAGGTGATACCGGCGAATTTAAAATTACAGTTAGCATTGACAAAGAAAACAAAACCTTAACCATTAGCGACAATGGATTAGGTATGACGGAAGAAGAAATTGAAAAATACATCAATCAATTGGCCTTTTCGGGTGCTGAAGAATTTGTTCAAAAATACAAAGACAAAGCCGATGCGAACGTAATAGGTCATTTTGGATTAGGATTTTATTCAGCCTTTATGGTGGCAAGCAAAGTTCAAATAAACACTTTGTCATTTAAAGAAAATGCAAAAGCAGCGCTTTGGGAATGTGATGGAAGCACTCAATTTTCAATTACAGAAGGCACACGTACTGAAAGAGGAACCGATATTGTGTTACACATTGCCGAAGACAGTTTAGACTTTTTAGAAAACTACAAAATTTCACAACTGTTAACCAAATATTGCAAATTCCTTCCGGTTGCTATAGAATTTGACGGTAAAATTATCAATGAAGAAAAGCCATTGTGGTTGAGCAAACCCGCTGACTTAAAAGATGAGGATTATGTTAAATTTTACCAAACCTTGTATCCGTTTGCTGAAGCACCTTTGTTCTGGATTCACTTGAATGTTGACTTCCCGTTCAACTTAACAGGAATACTTTATTTCCCTAAAGTGGACAGCGCCATAGAAGCCGAGAAACACAAAGTACAGTTGTATAGCAACCAAGTGTTTGTAACAGATAATGTAAAAGACATATTACCAGAATTCTTAATGCTTTTACATGGCGTTATCGACTCACCTGACATTCCTTTGAATGTATCAAGAAGTAGTTTACAAAGCGATGGCAATGTAAAGAAGATAACTTCACACATTACTAAAAAAGTAGCGGATAAATTGGCTGAACTATTCAAACAAAACAGAACCGATTACGAAGCAAAATGGCAAAACATAGATTTGTTTGTAAAATACGGCATGTTGAGTGATGAAAAATTTGCAGAAAAAGGCAAAGACTTTTGTTTGTTAGAAACCACCGATGGAAAGTATTTCACTATAAACGATTTTATAGAAGCTATTAAACCAAACCAAACCGACAAAGATGGCAATACCATTGTTTTATACACTCACCACTCTGAAACACAACACAGTTATGTAAGTGCTGCCAATAGTAGAGATTATAAAGTTTTAAAATTTGAAGGACCGTTGGACAATCATTTTACAGGCTACTTAGAACTAAAGAATGAAAAAGTACAATGTAAAAGAGTGGATGCCGATGCATTGGACAGATTAATAGCTGTAGAAACGACAACGGTTGCTTTACTGAACGAAGATGAAAGCAAAAAATTAGTTTCTTTATTTGAGAAAGCCAATCAACAAACGGACATCAAATTTAGTGCAGAAGCCTTGTCTCCTCAAGAATCATTAATTGTTATTACAGAAAGTGAATACGACAGAAGAATGAGAGAAATGAGCAAAATGAATGGATTTAATATGTTTGGCAACATGCCTTTGAGCTATCAAACTGTATTAAATATTAACCATCCCAAAGCCAAACTATTAATAGAAAATGAAGAAAACGAAGCGGTTTCAATAGCACAAAAAGCATTAAACCTAGCGATGTTATCCAAAGGGTTGTTAAAAGGCGAAAAACTAACAGCGTATATTCAAGCTGAAATGGAAAAATTATAAACAAGCAAAACCTATAGTAGAATTATAAAAATTGATACTTTGAAATGGAATGTGGATTTTATCTTTGCAGTATTCATTTTAAAATCTCTTTTTTTGAATAACAATTAACAAGCATACAAGTAATTAATAAATAAACAAAATGGCAAAACAATTCACAGATTCCAATTGGGAACAAGACGTATTAAGTTCAGACAAACCAGTATTAGTAGATTTTTGGGCAGAGTGGTGTGGACCATGCCGAATGATTG
>JBIPNH010000092.1:0-9409 GCA_044373665.1 Bacteroidia bacterium | reverse complement strand
TTTTTAACGATGTACTTGACAGACAAACGATTGATGGTTTTGAAAAAAGTATAAGAAATTTTGAATTGGCAGCCTATGCAGAAGACCATATCAATGTTGATCAAAATACTAAAATGTCAGTTGGAATGCGTTTGGTCAATTACGTATACAATTCAAAGGTGTTTATAATGCCTGAACCTCGTTTGTCGTACAACAAAAAAATTCAAAATAAGTACTCAATTAAAGCCAGTTATTCAATGATGCATCAACCGTTGCATATGATGGCAAACAATTTAAATTCAGTATTTACCGACCGATGGTTGCCTGCTACCGACCTAATAAAACCTCAAAGGTCTCAACAAATCTCACTTGGAATAGCACAAGCTTTTAAAAACAATATTGAACTATCGTTTGACGGATACTACAAATGGCTTGACAGAGTTTTAGAAACCAAAGAAGGATTAAGTTCATCCGGCTCTGTAGCGACTGCAAAAAATTGGGAAGACGAAGTTATACTTGGAACAGGTTGGTGTTATGGAATTGAAGGTATGTTGCACAAAAGAAAAGGAAACACAAGTGGTTGGATTGGTTATAATTTATCTTGGGCCAAAAGAAACACTCCCGGAGTTAATAATGGCAATGACTACTACTTCCAATTTGACAGACGCCATTATGTTAACATTGTTTTTCAACACCGCATTGATGAATATTATAAATTTAACATCAATATGGTTTTCTCTACAGGAAACGTTCAATCTATACCAACTGGTAAATACATTGGGAATAATGGTAGAATCATTTATGAATATACCGAAAGAAATAATTTCCGGTTACCTCACACCCTTCGATTTGACATAGGTTTGGACAAAATTAAATCTGACGATATTTTTAATGAATCTGGCTTTAGATTCTCTATTTACAATGTTATGGCACGAAATAATCCTGTGTTCATCTATATAGACAATCAAGATGTAACTAAACCAGTGGCCAAACAAAGAAGCTATTTATTATTTATTCCGGGTGTTACTTATTATATCAAATTTTAAAAAAAATGAAAAACATTTATTGCAAAACAACTTTATTTGTACTAATCTCCTTGTTTATAGCCTCTTGTGAAAAGGAAGTTGAACTAAACTTACCTCCCTATAAATCAAAAATTGTACTGATTGGCGAATTCAACAACTTTGAAACTATGGCTGTAAATGTGGGAAGAAGTATTCCTGTTTTAACACCCGTTGACACAACTGGATTTGCTTTAGAAAATGTCACTATCAAGTTTTATGAGGGAAGCACTCTTTTGGGTAACGGCAGTTTTTTCAATAATCAATATGTATTTAATTGGAAACCTGAGGCAGGTAAAACCTATACTATTGAAGCTTCACACCCTGAGTTCACCTCGGTTAAAGCTATTGTTAAAATGCCCAATGCAGTCTCATTTTCTAGTTCTTACAAAGATTCCATTGGCATTGATGCAGAAGGTTTAAACATCGGCGAAATTTCACTGAACATTAATGACAATAGAGCTGAAAAAAACTACTACCAATTGCTTATCAGATATTACAATGCCTCAATTAATGAATGGTTCCCTTTCGATTTTGCCTCCAATGACATTATTTTCCTTAACAACGAAAAATACGACGATGGTAGTTATTTATTTGGTGACAAAACGTTCAACGGAACACTAAAAACAGTTAGACTTAATGTCCCTTTTGGATTGGCAATGGGAAGTCCCAAATTTGAAATATCACTAAAAAGCATCGATGCTGTTTATTACGAATACATTCAAAAAACAAGTACAGACGATCAGAACCTTAGTCAAGCTTTCTTAAATCCTGTTATTCTAAACTCCAACGTGGAAAACGGCTTGGGCTTTGTTGCTGGAGTTTTAAACCGTAGAGATACCATCAGATAAATGTCATTTTTTTGCAAAAACACACTAAAATCAATAAAATTTCACTTTACAATTGCATGAAATTTAACTTATCATTGTTTTTGATTTTAATATGTGGTCCATTAATGGCTCAAGTTGGTGGCAAGGGAACTTACTCTTTTTTAAACGTTCCCGTTTCTGCCAGAACATTGGCAATAGGGAGTAATTTCCTTTCATCTTCATACAACAATGACCCAAGTTTAGCTTGGAATAATCCCTCTATATTAAATCCCAAAATGCATCAGCATGTTTCTGTCTCCTACAACAACTATGTGGCTGACATTAGTTCTGGCTCCTTTTCCTATGCACGTCATTTTAAAAACAAAGGCACCTTTAGTTTAGGTGTCAATTATTTGAGTATGGGTAAATTTGATGGTTACGACCCTGCCGGAATCTCCACAGGCACATTTACCGCAAACGACCAATGCTTCTACTTAGCTTATGGCAATCAACATAACAAATGGAGCTATGGAGCGTCATTAAAATATATTTACTCAATTTATGAAAGTTATGTAAGTAGTGGGGTTTCGGCCGACTTATCTGGGAGTTATAATGATACTAGCCGAAATTTATCAGTGACTTTATTTGCCAGAAATTTTGGCTATCAAGTAATCCCATACAGCAATACAGATAGAGATTTGTTGAAATCTGAATTGGCAATCTCTGTTTCCAAAAAATTAGAACACTTACCTTTTACCTATCACATTGTTTTGCACAATTTACAATCACCCGATTTTAGATACAACATTGAAAATACTGGTGTAAAAGATGAATTTGGCGAAAATAAAGTTAAAACAATGACCATGGGTGATAATATTCTGAGGCATTTTGTTTTGGGGGGTGAACTCAATTTTTCCAAACACTTTGTATTCCGCTTTGGTTACGACCACATGAAAAGAAGAGAATTAACCCAAGAACAAAGGAAAGGAACAAGTGGTTTCGGTTGGGGATTGGGAATTAAAATCAAAAAGTTCCATTTTTCTTATGGCAGCTCAACTTTTTTCCCCGGAATTAATGCAAATCAATTTAGCTTAATGACTAATTTGTCTGAATTTTAAGCCATGAAATGGTCAAATTAAAATTCATATTATCCTTAATTTTATTCCTATTTATAATTGATGGATGCAAAAGACCAAGTAAACTAGATACTATTGTTGAAGATTTTGATATTAATGAATTAAGGTCAAAAATTAAATTGGAATTAAATTCAATCCCTGCTGAGTTCAAATTTAAAGACACATTAATTGATTTTTACACTCAAAATCAGAATTATCCTCTATGGTTAGAAAAAATCAATGATTCTTTGTTTAGAGATACGTTGAACAAAATTGCTGAAGATTTGGTTTATGATGGTTTGTTGAAAAAACATTACCATTTTCAAGAAGCGATAAAATTAATTGACAGTTTCCAATCGAAAAAAACGCCCTACGAAACTTTAGCAAAAATAGAAATTGCCATAAGTTCATCTCTGATACTACTTTGGCACGACAAAGTATTAGGCAGAACAAATCCAAGGTTAATCTTTGGCAACAAATATACCCTTCCCTATCCCAATCATCCGCAATTCCAATTAATGAGTGTTTTAGATACTTTCAATGGATTAAACACTGTGTTAAATTATGCGCCAAATGATTACAATTATATCAACTTAAAAAATTTAATTAAAACCCAATTTGCAAATATTTCTGGTGTTGAAACGCGAATAAACCCGAATAGTATAGGTAAAATTTCTTTGGGCGACTCTTCCCCAATTATACCCTCCTTATTTAAAAGATTAAAAGAGTTGGAGTTCCTTTCGGATACCCTTCAACAAGGGAATGACAGTTTAAAATACACTCTAACACTCAAAAATGCAGTGGTAGAATTTCAAAAGCAAATTAATATCAGTGACGACGGAGTTATAGGATTAACAACTATTAAAGCACTTAACTTTTCTAGAAATGAGAAACTTGATGAAATAAGAGCCAATTTAGAGCGAATTCGATGGATAGGTCAAAAGCCAAAGCCACCTTACATCGAAATTAACTTGCCTGAGTTTATGTTGTATATGCAAGACACTGCTGAATTAAGTGGCATGAAAATCTGCATTGGTAAAGGAAAAGAAAAAAACTATGAACAAAAAAAGATGGCGTTCGAATTAAGCGGCCGCTATATAGATAAACCGCTCAATCATGAAACACCCCAAATTTTTTCAAATGTTGAATGGGTTGTATTAAATCCTACTTGGACAGTCCCTTCGAGTATTGTAGGGCGCGAAATGTATAATCAAATCATTAGAGACCCAGGCTATTTGGTTCGCAACAACTACCAAGTTTATTTTAATGAAAAATTAATAGACCCCTATTCTATCAATTGGCGAAAATACAAACCAGGTAATATTCCTTTTAAAATAAGACAAAGTGCAGGTGATGACAATGCTTTGGGTAAAATTAAGTTTACATTCAAAAATGATTTCAGCATTTACATGCACGACACTCCCCTTAAAAGTAAGTTTAATCAAAATAATAGAGCGGTAAGTCACGGTTGTGTTCGGTTAGAAAAACCAACAGAATTAGCTGAGTTTTTACTAAAATACAATCAAAAAAACACAAGTGATGATTTTTTAATCATGATAGGACAATCACCCAAAGACAGCTTGAGAGCTATAGAATGGGAAAAAGACAGTTTAAAAAACGAAAAAATCATCAAAAAAACACACTCTATACGGGTTGAAAACAAACCAATTGTATGGTTCAACTACCAAACCATCATATTTGAAAATGGCAAGGCTAGATATTTATTTGATTTATACGATAAAAACAGATTAGTTATGGATGAGATGAATAAATAATGGGGGTATTTAGTCTTATTTTTCATTATTAATATTTACATCACTCCATTAATTGATTCTATCTATTGCAACAAGTACAAATTTAAAAAACTCATTGTCAACAGATTAATATAAAAAATTTTAATAATTGTGATAAAGCAATTATTATTGTAGTCATATGTCTAACAAAGAATCTTGGGGCTCGCGTGTTGGTTTAATCCTAGCAATGGCTGGAAATGCGGTGGGCTTAGGTAACTTTTTACGTTTTCCTGTTCAGGCCATTCAAAATGGCGGAGGTGCATTTATTATACCTTATTTGGTTTGTTTTTTATTAATGGGTTTGCCCTTGTTATATGTTGAATGGGCCATGGGTCGATTTGGCGGTAAAAGCAAAAACCATTCTACTCCATTTATTTTGGATAGTATGGATAAAAGAAAAATGTGGAAATACATTGGTGTATTTGGTATTTTTACCAATATAGCTGTTGCAGCTTATTATTGTTACTTAGAAAGTTGGACATTGAGTTATGTATGGCATTCAATTAAAGGAAGTTTTGTAGGAAAAGACCAATTAGAAGTCGCACAATTTTTTGGAAACTACATTTCTCTAAGCACCATAGAACCTATTGTATTTTGGATAATTTGCTTACTTTTCAATACTTGGATTTTAAGTAAAGGATTAAGCGGTGGCGTAGAAAAAACGGCCAAAATTGGTATGCCTTTATTGATTTTATTCGGTGTAATTCTGGCTATCAAAGGTATAACACTTCAAGGTGGTGAGAATGGGGCTATTAATGATGGAACTGTTGGTTTAAATTACTTGTGGACTCCCGATTTTTCATCTATTTGGAATTTTAAGGTTTGGTTAGCCGCTGCAGGTCAAATATTCTTTACACTTTCCTTAGGAATGGGAAGTATTCACTGTTATGCTTCCTATGTCAATGAACGCGATGATATTGCTTTAAATTCACAATCGGCGGGTTGGATGAATGAATTTGTAGAAGTAGTTTTAGGTAGTTCTATTTTAATTCCAATTGCAATCGGTTATTTGGGGATTGACCAAGTAGTAGAAATGACTAAAACAGGAGGACTAGGATTAGGATTTAAAACTTTGCCATATTTATTCCAACAATGGGGACCAATCTTTAGTGTGTTAGCAGGGGTTATGTGGTTTGGTTTGCTATTTTTTGCTGGTATTACTTCCTCATTAGCAATGGGTACTCCATGGATGGCTTTTTTAGAAGATGAGTTTGGTTGGAACAGAACAAAAGCCGCTTGGTCATTTGGTTTGGTTGTTTTTGTATTAGGACTTCCTACTGTTTTGTTTTTCAATCAAGGTGTATTTGATGAATATGACTATTGGGCAGGTACCGTTTCTCTTGTTGTTTTTGCATTAATTGAAATCATCTTATTTTCATGGGTTTTTGGTATTGACAAAGGATGGAGAGAGATTAACTTAGGTTCAGATATTAAAGTCCCTTTGGCCTATAAATTCATTATAAAATACATTACACCACTTATTTTATCTGTCGTGTTTTTTGGGTCATTGCCTACTATTTGGAATGTTATTAATCACACCGAAGTTAAAACAGAAATTGCTTATGCAAATAACCCAAGCTCTTTATTGACTGAAATTGAGCAGATTAAACAAGAAAAACTTCAACTTATTCCAGATTCAATTATTGATTTTGGTCAAGAAATTATGAATAATAAAACGCTTACAAAAGACCAAAAAGCTGATATCTTTGCTGTAAGAAATAAACGCTCAACTTATGAAAAATACAGTGCAGCAGATTTCAACAAACAAGAATTCATCAACGAACAAGAAAAGATAATGAAATTCAAAAATATCTCACGACCATTTTTACTTATTGTTTTTGGATTAATTACTTACATGGTTCACTTAGCCAACAAAAAAAGAAAATTAAAAGCCTCTCATTCTTAATATTAATACACCACTTAGATGAATACAAGCGCCTTAGCCATGATGATTATTTCAATTGTAACTGTTACCTTCATGACCATTTATTACTTTATCAAAGTATTAAGAACTCCTGTTAAAAACCCTGAAACAGACAGTTTTACTGAAACCAATTAATCACATATGAAAGACTCTCTAAATCAAGTTACCGTAGGTCAATTTAAAACCAGTTTGATTCTCTCTGAAATTATTATTACAGCGATAGTTCTTTATGGTTTTTTTCTAATTTTCAACAAGTTCAACAAAAAGAACATCGAATTCAAGAAAAAGTCAAACTAATTTTTAGTCGCTTTTTTCTTTTTCTTTCTGCTTCTGAGTGAAATACTATTAAACTCTTTGGTATAAACAACCCCTACTCCCGATGTTGTTATCGGATTATTCAACGAAGTCGTATTCACTTGGTTAAAGTTTGAACGGGTATAAGCTTTTACTTTAATATTCCCTTTTTTGGTTACTTTGTATTCGAAATTCAAGTTTGGCCTGTTCGTTAAATTACTAAAACTGCCATCAAAACTCAATCGGTCTTTAATGAATTTACTACTTAAAATCACCCCGTATTCCAAAGGCAATGTTAGAGTCCCGTTTTTATAAATAAAGTTCACATTCCAATTGGGATCTATTTTATTCAACCAGTTACTCAATTGTGCAGAAAGCAAATCACTTCCCGCTGTAGACAAGGCTTGAGAACCCGCATTGGAAATACCAATTGAATTTTCGGCAAATGTTGGAGGTAGAAATTGTTTCATAATTAACAAACTAAAAACCTGACGACTTACTTCATCTTTGTCTGACTTTATTCTACTGATTACAGATTGAAGGGCTACATAATCATCTTGTATTTCGTATTGCAATTTCGGAAAATTCAAACCAAAACTAATTTCTGGAGAGAATAAATTCCCTTTCAGGTACAACTCACTTTCCGCTGTTACCAAATTCGTTGTATTGGAATTACTAGGCGAGAGTGAATTATTCAAAGTCAATGCGATTTGGAGTGGATTGGGATTGGCTCGCTCTGAGTGAAAAGCAACTAGGTCTAATTTTGCATCAAGTGGGTCGCCATACCAAGTAATAGTTCCACCCGGACGAATAAAGAATGGTTTATTGTATAAATCAAATGCGGTAAACAAATACTTACCTTGCGACACTTTGTAAGTCCCAAACATATAAAAATCACCCGTTTTGTTCATCTCCATACGGATATTGCCATTGCCATTCCCTGTTATTTTGTCCCCTAATGTTTCATCAAAAATAATCTCCACATTGGCATCAGTATTGGCCTCAATATCAATAATCAATGAATTCAAAGGAAAATCGTTTGCTTTTCTTTCAAATCGTTTTTTGGGCGTTTTGAAATGAACATAGTTGGGCAAATCTGACGCATCGCCTTCATTGATAGGTAAATAAAACGCTGTATTGGGCATTGTTTTGCCACTTATTTTAATATCTAACTGATTAAATGGACCTGTTAATGACGCATTTCCAGACATAAATCCCTTTCCATAAAACAATGAATTGTCGGCAGATGTGGTATTCAAAACCTGAAAATTGTCGAGGTCTTTTAAAAATAAATTCAACTTAAAGTCTGACAAATGCTGATGGGTTATTGAACCATTCACCTTGCCTTTACCTCCCTTAGGATCATTTATTGGAAATTCTGGTATTAGAAACCTATTCTCTTCTAACAATATCTCTGTATTAAAAGCAATGGGTACATTTAAATAATCAACAAGCACTTGCGCATTATTTAAAATCAATTTTCCATTCATTTGTGGCTCTGCGAATTTCCCTGTAATCAACAAACTGTCTTTGATCATCAATGTCCCTTTAAATTGACTCAAAATACCTTTCATAAAAGGTTCAAAAACTTTTAAATTGGTTTCTGGCAAATGTGCGTGTAGCTTCAAATTGTTTTTATCACTAAAATAATCTACGTCCCCTTCAATCCTCAAATCGTTAAGTAAACCCTCTTTTACTTTTATTTGCAAATGTTGTGGTTCACGTAATCCCCTGTTCTCAGTTAACACCAATAAATTCCCGAAAGTATCATTGGCATAAGAAAATTTATTAATTGTTAAATCTGAATAATAAATCGGCAATTTCTCTTTTTTCTGATAAGTAATATAGCCATTGGTAATACCGCCGAATTTCTCAATATCAGGGTCTTTTACAAAATTATTGATAATGTCTAAATTGAAATTTTCAAGAGATAAATTCATTGCATTAAAACTTTTTTCGCCATAAGAACCTCTCATTTCCAAAGCTTCTATCGCATTCATTATCTTAAACTTTTGCAGGTAAAAACCCGATGAAACAAAATAAGCCTGACTTGTTTCTTGCAATGACCACAATTTATTTTTAATCATTAGGTCTGATTTCAAAAGAGATAGTTGTATAGAATCTGTATAGAAATTGAAGTATCCATTTGAATTCAAATCAATTTTCCAAGTGGTGTCTTTTGCTGAAATATCAAAGTCAATAATGTTGTCATATATATTCGATACCAATTGAATGTCTTTAATAGCAACAATACTTTGACTCAAAACCCCTTTACAGTCGACTTTTACATTTAGTTTTTCATTTTCGTTTTTAAGTGCATTTAGTGAAATCTGATTCATTTTAATGTCCTTGTAGAACACCTCCTTGTTCTGTGTCACCAATTTTAGTTCATTCTTTCTGGAATGGTAATACCCCGAAATATTGAAAGGCTGCA
>JBIPNH010000091.1:0-9431 GCA_044373665.1 Bacteroidia bacterium | reverse complement strand
TACTATTGATGACAAGTCCCAAAATAAAAGTCTACTTTATTGCCCTAACTATTCTGGTGTTATTGGCTTTTCAACTCAATAAAAAAAACACAACGATTGCCAAAACAAAGTCGCATGCTAAAAATGAGATTAAGGTTAATCAAACGAATGAAGTTTCTCCCAATGCTCAACTTATTTCAAAATCAAACTTTGCCAAAGCTTATTGCAAACAATACAAATTCGACACCAATTTCTGCTGTTTGCTTGATTTAAGTCAACACTCGGGCAACAATCGTTTTGTAATATGGGATTTCAAAACCAATTCAATCATCAAACAATTCCCAGTCAGTCACGGTTGCGGAGATTCATTATGGGGTGCAGATTTCAGTAAAACAAATCCTCAATTTAGCAATGAATTTGAAAGCCATTGTTCATCTATTGGTAAATACAAAATCGGCAAAAGAGGTTATAGCAATTGGGGAATTAATATCAAATACTTACTTCATGGGCTTGAATCAACGAATAGCAATGCAATGGCACGAACCATAGTACTTCATTCTTGGGAGGCGGTTTCTGACTCAAGCACCTACCCTTTTGGCACTCCTGAAGGTTGGGGTTGCCCTGCCATTTCTAATAATCAGATGTTGTTTTTAGATTCGATATTAAAAAATGCAAAACAACCTGTTTTAATGTGGTTGTATTGAAATCGAAACTGAATTTAATCATTCCAATTTTTACTTTTCATTTGAATCATTGGATAAAAGATGTTTCTTTGTATCTCAATTTAATCCTATGACAACTATTCCATTCTCAAAGTATTTTCTGTTATTGTTAACGATTCCTTTTTTATTCAGCGCTTGCGAAAAGGAAGACAAAAGACTACCTATTTTATTAACCTATGAGGCCAAAGATATTTCAAGATCAAGAGCTGTAGTATCTGGTAAATTAGCTGTTGAATTCACTAAAACAGTTACTGAGTTAGGATTTTGTTGGGACGAAAACCCCAATCCTGGACTGAGTTCAAACAGTCTCACTATTCAAGATTACAGAGTTGGAGAAGATTTTGAAGTTGATATTACTGGTCTTAAACCTAATACCACTTATTATCTTAGAACTTATGCTAAAGCAGGTTCTGATTTAACTTTTGGTGATGAAGTTACCTTTACAACTACTAATTTACCTATAAGCACGCCCTGCCAACTAGAAAACAACCTACTGATAATTAATTCAGAAGAACACCGATACAGTAAAGTTTACCACCCCTATTCAGGAGGAAATGGTGGCTACACTTTTTATGTTGGTGGCTCAAGAAGTGATATCTATATTTCCTTTCAACAAAAGCCTGAAACGGGTAAATACATTACACAAAACTACTCTACAAGTTACTGGCAACCTAATGGTTGTAAAATAAGAGCTACTCTTTTCAACCAAGTTTGCTATACTATCGAAGACAATTTTGTTTACGTGGACAACGATGGCAATGGTAACTTTATTATTACTTTTTGTGACAACTATTTCAGTTACAGTACATCTGTTTTCTTTCCTTTTAGGGGTAGATTGGTTACTAACTAACCGATAGAACAAGCTATGTAAGAAATACTCAAAGCCATTAAAATAACTAACCATCTTTTTAATCCTTCTTTTTTCCAAAGGGAATGTTCAAAAACAATGGTTGTGCTGATATGTAAGAATGTTCCTGCAATAATTGCGGTAATAACTTGTGACATGTGTTCACTAATTAAGTTTTCGTCATGTAAGTAAGAACCCAAGGTAAATCCTATTGATGTTGCCAAGGCGTAACTAATTAGTAATAAATTCAAGACTTTTTTATTACTAAACTTTGATGCTAATAATACCGATAAAGCAAACGAAGCCGGAATTTCATGAATAGATATACCCACTACCATACCACTAATGATACTGGTGTTTAAATAATTACTCAAACCTGCTGAATAGCCTTCGAAAAAAGCATGCAAAAACAAACCTACAAAAAGAACGTAAATGTTTTTGGGAATCTCATTTTTGTGAATGTGACCATGACCAATACCTCCTGTAAATTTCTCGAGAACTATTTGAAACAAAAAACCTACAGCTAACCAAATTCCAGCCTGTTTAATATTGTCAAACAATTCGGGTAATAATCCAAATAAGGCAATTCCAAACAAAAAAGCACCACTGAATAAAATAGTATTCCCTATAAATTTATTGGCTTTTAGCTTTAAATAGTAACTAAGTGAAATGCCAATAATTGGACCTGAAAGTAAAATAAGTTGAGGAATCATGATTTTGAAGAAAGTCGTTGTGAGGAAAAAATATAAAGTTTGTAAAATATAAACCCAATAGATGCACCCAAGAGAGCACCTACTATTACATCGGAGGGATAATGAACACCATTGTAAATCCTACTGAATGCAATTAAAAAAGCCCAAGTAAACCAAAAAACAGTATTTTTAAGGTTTTTAAAACCGTATAATAGTATAAAGAAAACAGCCACTGCAAAATGATTAGCAGCATGCGAAGAAGGCATACTTCCGTTGTTTCCGCAATTCACCAATACATTGGGAGTTAGCGATAATTCGTGACAAGGTCTTGTTCTCTCAAACATTGGTTTTACGACCTTACTACTTATGAAATCAGAAGCCGAAGCTGAAAGGATAACCGCTAATAATATCAATAACGATTTCTTTTTATATTCTTTGGTCAATAAAAAGATTACTAATACATAAAAAGGAATCCAAAACAATTTATCGGAAAACTTGACCATCAAAAAATCAAATACACCATTTGAAAGGGTTTGATTTATAAATTTAAAAAGTGCTATGTCAATGGATTCTATCATATTTTTTCTGATATTAGGATAAGACGGTCTGAACTTTCAGAATTGTAAGCATTTAATTGGTAATCGCCATAAAGATGTTTTATTTTAAAACCAACCCTTTGATACATTTGCTCAAAATCTGACAAGGTAAACAAAGTAACTTCTTCACTGAACTCAAAAGTCTCCTGCCCTACTTCAAATGAAATACTTTTAATAATCTGTTGGTCAATAATTTGTCGGGTAATTTCAAACATCACATCTCCCCTTTTGATAGTCTCTTTTTCTACTAAATATTTGATAACAGATTCTGCGTTCAAAAAGTCTTGAACAAAAATTGCACCCGGTTTTAAATTCTCATAAACACTGTGCAAGGTCTGAATATTGTCATTTTTATCGGTGAAGTAACCAAAACTTGTGAATAAATTTAATACAGCATCAAATTCATTTTTCTTAAAAACTTGACGCATGTCATGAACAAAAAATTGGTTTAAATCAGAGTTTATTTGCTTGGCAATTTGTATGTTGTTGGGGCTCAAATCAACACCAATTGTGTGGTACCCCAATTGAGCCATAGTCCTAGAATGACGGCCATTTCCACATGCCAAATCTAACAATTTTGCCGAAGGAGGAATGGTTAATGTTTTGAACAATTGAGTCAAAAAATCGACCGCTTCTTTGTCATCCCTTTTTTTATAGAGTAAATGATAATAGGGACTGTCAAACCATTCTTTAAACCACGCCATTTTAAAAACGTTGCAAATTAAAATATAAAATCCTACTTTCGCATTAATATTATGAAAAAATCAATTTTTTATTTTGCCTTTGCAGCCCTTATTTTAACCTATTCTTGTCAAGATGATGATATTGGGGTACCTGTAGTTCCAACTCCTGTTGTTTCTCAACAAGATTTATTGAGTCAAAACACTTGGAAAGTTTCCTCTGTAATTGCCAATGGCAGCGACATTTGGGGCACTTTTTTAGTTTCTGATTGCTACAAAGACAATGAGTACTTTTTCCGTAGAGACAACCGTTTAGCTATTTATGACAAAGCTAGTAAATGCGACATGGCTGACCCTGACTCAGTGATTAATAATTATGAATTAATTGCTGGAAAAAACAAGATATACATGGATGTTAGTTTAGCTGGTTCTTTTAACATTAAAGATACTACTGACATTATTGTTCTTAATGAAACAACGTTAACCGTTGACGCTGAATACAGTGGAATTCCTGCTAAATTAACGTTTACAAAGAAACCATAAGCTCCTAATGACAAGATTTTTTGTCTTGTTTTTGGTTTTAATAATTGGTTTACAATTTCATTTTAGTTTTGCCCAATCTGATATTGAAAACCAAAAAGCTGTAAAAACGCTGTATTTCAAAAAAAAATGGAGCATTAAAAACCGTTTACTTAAAACAAAATACAGCTTTTACCGCAAAGAAAAAAAATCTAAGCTCGATTTCTCAAAATGGACTTTGACTTTCGAAGACCAATTTGATTCTATCAACCGTCAGAAATGGCGATTAGGTCAAGCTTGGGGTGTAGTGCATCCCGAAAACCTTCACCAATATTATGACGACAGCTCGGTTCATGCCAAGGATGGTTATCTTATTTTAGACGGAACCCACAAACCCAAACAAATTTTTCATAACAATCAATGGATTGCCGTTCCCTACGCCATTGGACTAGTTAATACCGACATTTCGTTTAAACAAAAATATGGCTATTTTGAAATCCGTTCAAAAAACCCAAAAGGTCCCGCAACATGGCCCGCATTCTGGTTAACTGGCGCTCATAAATGGCCACCAGAAATTGATATTTTCGAAATGTATGGTCGTAAAAATGGCAAACACATCCACAACCAATACATGTCCTTACATTGGGGAAAGTCCAATACCAAATCGCGCGATTTTATGGCGCACAAGGTGAAACTTCCCAATGACACTGACAGCAATTTTCATATTTATGCTTGCTTGTGGGAAAAGCACCAAATTAGCTTTTATACCGACCATCACTTGGTTTGCAAAATCAGACTTAACAAAAGATTGCAAAAACTAATGGATGAAGAAATGGTTGTTATTCTTAACAATTGTTTTGAAGCCAAATACCTACCCTACCTTCCCCACAATTTTAAATCAAACCAATTCATAGTCGACTATATTAAAGTCTATTCTATTTATTAAAACACCTTTTACAAAAATGAATTACCAAAGAATTCAACAAGAACACATCGATTACTTTAAAAGTATTTCTCCCGAAGATTGTATTTATGAACAATTAGAACAAAGAACCGAAAACAGCTCAGATTATACCGAAAATCTCAGTTTTTTGCCCGATGTTGTTATTTACCCCCAAAACAGTGAACACATTTCAAAAATTGCAGCCTATTGTCACCACCACAGAATTCCATTAACTTGCAGGGGTGCAGGAACGGGCTTATCTGGCGGTTGTTTACCTGTTCAACATGGTGTTATTTTAAATTTAAGTCGACTTAATAAAATCATATCCATAGACACCTCAAACTACCAAGCTATTGTTGAACCCGGCGTTATAAATGAATCTTTACAAAATGAAGTTCAAAAATTAGGATTGTTTTATCCACCCGACCCAGCAAGTAAAGGCAGCTGCACCATCGGAGGTAATGTTGCCCATAGCAGTGGTGGTCCACGTTGCGTAAAATATGGCACAACCAAAGATTACATTTTGAATTTGGAAGTGGTATTGGCGACAGGCGAAATTATCCAAACAGGTGCAAACGTGCTTAAAAATTCAACAGGTTATAACTTAACACAATTGATGGTGGGGAGCGAAGGAACCCTTGGTATTGTTACAAAAATTACATTAAAACTGATTCCTTTTCCACCTTATAGAGCCTTAATGCTTGCATATTTTTCGTCTGCATTTGAGGCTTGTTCTACTGTTCCTGCTATTTTCAAAGCGGGAGTTCAACCCTCTGCTATTGAATTTATGGACGAAAAAGGGGTCAATATTTCAGTTCAACACTTAGGAATGCAGTTTGATACCAAAGAAGCAAAAGCCTATTTATTGATAGAAGTCGATGCCTTCGATTTACCAAGTATTCAATCGCAATGCGAAACCATTTATGGCGTATTGGAAACCTTTAACCCAATAGATGTAATATTGGCAGACGACAGCACTAGTTCTGAAAAATTATGGAAAATAAGACGTTCTATTGGTGAAACCGTAAAAGCCATTTCTGCATACAAAGAAGAAGATACCGTAGTAACGCGTTCTTTTTTACCCCATTTGTACCAAGAAACCATGGAATTGTGCCAAGCCAATAATATTGAAGTGGTATGTTACGGTCATGCCGGAGATGGCAATTTGCACATTAATATTTTAAAACTTGATTTAGATGATGAAACTTGGAACAACAAGTTGCCCAATATTATTAGAAAAATCTTTGAAATTTGTAAAAAATATGGTGGCACTATTAGCGGAGAACATGGCATTGGATTGGTTCAAAAAAGTTATTTGGACATCGTGATGCACCAAAAACAAATAGAATTAATGCAATTAATCAAGGACAGCTTTGATCCACACCGTATTTTGAATCCCGGAAAAATCTTTGATTACCCCAATTAAAAAAAAAGAGTATTGTGAATAAAAGTTGTAATAATGTGAATATAGACAAATGAAGTCTTTATACTTTCGCAGTCATTACTTATAATCAAATATGAAATTTTTAATATCAGCCCCTTTATTATTAGAACACCTTTTAAAAGTGAATGGTGCTATAGTATCTAAACCAATTTTACCGATTTTAGATCACATGTTATTCGATATAAAGGACGGCGTTTTAACCATCTCTACAACAGACTTAGAAACCTCAATGTCTACGAACTTAAATGTAGAATCAAAAGAGAATGTGACGGTTGCTATTCCTGCCAAATTATTAATTGACACTTTACGTTCATTGCCTGACCAACCAATAACAATGACTGTAAATGAAGATACTTACGCTATTGCTATCAACACTGCGAATGGTAAATTTGACTTGCCTGGTCAAAATGGCATTGATTTCCCAAAAATCCCAAATATTGAATCTGACAACTCTTTCTCAATGCCGTCTAATGTGTTATTGAGATCAATTGTTAAAACTGTATTTGCAACAGGAAACGATGACTTAAGATTAAACTTAACGGGTGTATTTGTAGAAATTGGTCTTAATGATTTAAGTTTTGTTGCTACTGATGCCAACCGTTTGGTTAAAGTTACCCGCACTGATGTTAAACCAGGTTTAGAACATTCGTTTATTCTTCCTAAAAAAGCGCTTAACTTATTAAAATCATCTTTGAGTAATGATGTTACACCAATTCAACTTGATTTCAATAAATCAAATGTATTTTTCACTTCAAACAATTTAAAATTATCTTGTCGTTTAATCGATGAAAAATATCCTGACTACAAAGCAGTTATTCCATTAGAAAACAACAACATCATTTCTATTAATAGAATTGAATTCCTTGATACAGTTAGAAGGGTTGCTAATTTCTCTAACAAAACAACGCATCAAATCAGAGTAAAAATTACAGGGAATGAATTAGTAGCAAGTGCTGAAGATTTAGAAATGTCTAACAAAGCTAACGAAAAAAGAACTTGTGAATACGATGGTGAAGACATTGAAATCGGTTTCAATTCTAAATTCTTAATTGAGTTATTGACCAATTTGGACCACGACCAAGTCTTATTAAAACTATCTACGCCAAATCGTGCAGGCTTATTAGTACCTATCGAAAATGAATTAGACGAAGAGGTATTAATGCTAATAATGCCGATGATGCTTAATAACTACTAATAGTTATCGGTGCAATAAACTTAATCTTTTTACTGCTAGCTTTAATAGCAGAAATTATTGGAACCATCGGTGGATTCGGTTCTTCGGTTTATTTCGTTCCATTTGCTAATTTCTATTTCGATTACCATACCGTTTTAGGACTTACTGCTTTATTCCATCTTTCAAGTAACCTTAGTAAAATATACCTTTTCAGAAAAGGACTTGACAAAAAACTACTTTTACAAATTGGGATACCCTCTATAGCTTTTGTTATATTAGGTGGTTATCTCAGTAAATTTATAGTGGGTCAATACCTACAAATTGCACTATCGGTATTTTTAGTTGGTTTTAGTATTTTTTTCCTTATTAAACCCAAATTTTCATTTAAAACAGGACGAAAAGAAACCTTTATTGGCGGAAGTTTATCGGGATTTTTTGCAGGATTTTTGGGAACAGGAGGTGCCATTCGTGGACTTACAATGACGGCATTTAATTTAGAAAAAAGCATTTATGTAGCCACCTCGGCTGCTATAGATTTTGGAGTCGACTTGTCAAGAACCGTCGTTTATTTTATCAACGGATACATGAATGAAACCAGTTATAAATATCTCCCTTTTTTACTAATAATTGGTTTTGCAGGGACTTTTATTGGACAAAAAATATTGTTAAAAATATCACAAGAACACTTCAGAAGAATCTCGCTAGCATTAATATTAGTAATAGGAATTGTCTCCATTTTCTACAGATAATTAACCCTAAAAATAGTGCATAAGATTGTGATAAAACCAAAGTTTAAAACTTAATTAGTTTGTATATTTGCAGAAAATGGGCGCGCAGAACGATAAAATAGCGAAAAACAAACTTGAGGTACGTAAAATCTTTACGGCTTATCTTGAAAAAAATAAGCAAAGAAAAACGCCTGAACGTTACGCCATTCTTGATGAAATATACTCTCATAAAGAACATTTTGATGTAGACACTTTGTTCATCCACATGAAAAACAAAAAATTCAGAGTGAGCAGAGCTACAGTATACAATACATTGGAATTATTACTAGACAGCGGATTGGTAAAGCGCCATCAGTTTGGTAAAAACTTAGCCATGTACGAACAGAGTTTTGGTTTCAGACAACACGACCATTTAATTTGCTTACAATGTAACAAGGTTCTTGAATTTTGCGATCCTCGCATTCAACAAATTAACCAAACAATGGGCGAATTATTAGGTTTTGAGGTCAATCACCACTCCCTTCACTTGTATGCAAATCCAGTTTTAATAGATGATAACCGTTGCAAAAACTGCAACATAGAAATTAATTTAAAAGATGAATAAAATTGATGTCGTATTGGGTCTTCAATGGGGAGACGAGGGCAAAGGTAAAATTGCTGATTTCTTAACGCCTAATTACCAAATTATTGCTCGTTTTCAGGGTGGTCCTAATGCAGGTCATTCTCTAAAGTTTAACGGAAAAACGCACGTATTAAATACCATTCCTTCAGGGATTTTTCACGAAAACACTACTAATGTTATCGGAAATGGTGTAGTAGTTGACCCTGTTAGAATAAAATCAGAAATTGAAAGGGTAATTGAAGCAGGTGCTGATGTTAGAGAAAACTTATTGTTTTCAAAAAAAGCTCACGTCATTCTTCCAACCCACCGATTACTTGATGCCGCAAGTGAACATGCCAAAGGAGATGCTAAAATTGGCTCTACTTTAAGAGGTATTGGACCAACTTACAGAGATAAAATTGGTAGAAATGGGGTTCGTTTAGGCGATTTATTTCACCCTGATTTCAAACAAAAATACGAAGCTATTAAAAAAGAACAACTCGCAC
>JBIPNH010000090.1:0-9472 GCA_044373665.1 Bacteroidia bacterium | reverse complement strand
ATTTAATTAAATTTCATTATAATACTATTACATTACTTAAAATTCATATAAATCAAAAAACCCCTCTTAATGGAGGGGCTTTTCTTACTAAATTAAACCAACCGTTTTATTAATTGCTCATAACGCAATTCTTCATAAGTAGTTTCTTAATTCTACGTTGCATTGACATAGGTATATTAACGAACTGAGTTTGAATACTATCAAAATCTCTGTTAATAAACAACACTACCTTGCCTTGCACCGACAACAACTCCCCTTCCACATTCTTTAACAATGTTTTATATAATTCTATTATCTCCTTCAACACTTTTAAAGTGTAAATATTAGAAACATCTACGCCACTAATACCATCATAATTCACGTCAACAATATCATAAACACTGTCAATTTTGTGGTATTCATACCCTATTTTTGAATTAATTAATGAGCTATACATAATTATTATTAAATTTATAGTACAAACTAAAGATATTAATTTTACAAAAACAAGTACTTTGTATTAAATTTGTATTATTTGTGCTATATTTTTTATTAATTTATTTTAATAGCCACATTTTCAATTAAATAAAATAATTGATATTTTTAAAAACTGGACATTGTTTGCGCTTTTTCGTGTGTTTTTACTCAAATATGCAATACTTTTGAACTAAAATTAGGTATAATATTACCTAAAAAAGTCAGTTGATTCCGGTTTTTAGAGAAATCACTCTTTAATCTGTGTGAATTTAATCTATTTTTTCTACGCTATTTTAATGAAACCGTATTTTGCATCATTACAACGCTGTGCTTCAACTTAAATTAATGCCCTACATTTCCTACTTCATCAAAATTGATTCCTTGTTTTTTCAAACTTTTGTTAACCAATAAGGCAAACAACGCTAAATACACAAAACACAATACCGCTATTATATAAGATTGATGTATCCCTATTAAGTCTGACAATTTCCCTTGAATAGGTGGAATAATTCCTCCACCCAATATCATCATTATTAAAAATGCAGAACCCTGTGAAGTGTACTTTCCTAATCCAGCAATGGACAAATTAAATATAGCAGGCCACATAATACTACAAGCCAAACCGCCTGATAAAAAGGCATAAATTGCCACAGTGCCTGTATTCATCATTCCTATTACCATGGCAATAATTCCTAAAACTGAAAAGATTACCAATGTTTTCACCGGTTTGTCTTTGCTTACAAAAAAGGCAATAATTTGTATCACCACACAAATAACATAGTAATACAAGGTTTCCATGTTTTTACCAGTCAGCGTATTTAATACCACAATTAACACAAAAGCAACTATTGGAACTATAATTAAGGCCACTACTCTTTTGGATTTGCTCAAATTAAAGACACTAACCGCCCCTGCCCAACGCCCTATCATTAAACTTCCCCAATACATGGATATATAAGGTGCAATTTCTGACGAAGAAAATCCGCCAAACTCAGGCTTTTTGAGCAATTCTCCTAAATTACTACCTATAGCAACCTCCACGCCTACATAAGTAAATATCGCTAACATTCCCAAAACTAACTGCGGATATTGCATGGCACCCCAACCCTCAGGTTTTTTCTGTGCTGATAAATAGGCATACAACAAACCAATGATAACTACTGCCAATGCACCCAACAACCAAACCATTCTCTCTTTTTCAATTGGAAGTCTTATTGCTTCAATTTTATCGAGTAATATTTTCTCTTGCTTTTTTTGTTCATCAAGTTTTTCAATAATGCTTATAACCTTTGTAATTTGTTCTTGTTGTGTACTTGATTCATTTTTGTTACGAAGTAAATTCAATTGTGTTAAAGTATCATTATAACCTTTAATGAATCCTGTGGTCATTTTCTTTTGATCTTCTAGTTTGGTCATTTCTTTAACTTCATTGCTGTTATAACTCGCAAAAACAGGACTAAAAAAAACAATTAACAATCCAGTCATTATTAACAAAACCCTGAGTGCTTTGTTGGCTTTTTCTATCGGTTCTATAGATATACCTGAAGGCACTTTCTTGGAGAAATAAAACAAAACTGCTGCGGCAATAAACAACAAGCCTACACAAGTGTACATCAATATTACCTTGTTTAACTCTAGCATTTGTATTTGTTCATCGGTTAATGCTTTTGCTGAACCAAACAAAGCTAGCGCAACAATAATGGGCCCAATGGTAGTTCCAAATGAATTAATCCCTCCACCCAAATTCACTCTACTCGCTCCCGTTTTAGGGTCGCCCAATAAGATTGCAAATGGATTAGCAGCGGTTTGTTGCAAAGAAAATCCTAACGCAACGATGAATAAACCGACCAACATGCCAACATAAACATTCGCCTGTACCGCTATTATCATCGCCAATGCGCCTAATGCCGAAAACAATAAACCTATCACTATGCTTTTTTTGTATCCCCACTTTCCTACAATGTCTTTCCCATTGGAATTTCCAAAAGCAAATAAACCAAGCGCACCCAAATAATATGCCGTGTAAAAAGCAAAATCTATTAATTGCGATTGAAATTGGTCGAGCTTAAAATAACTTTTGCAAAAAGGAATAAAGACACTGTTTCCGGCTGCTATAAATCCCCAAAAAAAGAAAACGGTTATTAATGTACTTAACGCCCCATAATTGGTTGCTTGCTTTTGGATTCCTGATTCACTCATAATGTTTACTTGTAGCAAGCAAATATATTCAAACTATTCTTTTTTTTAAATTTTATTGCGCTTTTACATGAATCCTTTTCTTTGTGAAACGTTTCAAACTATATTTGCGCTGTATTACAATATAAAAAACATGATTATAGTTGCTGACAGCGGAAGTTCAAAATGTGATTGGATTGTTTATAATAACAAGGATGAACAACAAACCATTCAAACCATTGGTTTTAATCCTTGGCATCATTCTGAAGCTTTTATTGAAGAACATGTTTCAGCTGCTTTTGGTAATTTTTCTATCAATGAAATTGAGGCCGTTTATTTTTATGGTTCTGGCAGCAGTACCGATGAAAGAAAACTTATGGTTAAAAATGCCCTTCAAAATGTTTTTACCTCTGCCACCATATCCGTTTCCCACGACTTGGAAGCCAGTGCAATAGCCACTTGCGGCAACAAAGAAGGTTTGGCTTGTATTTTGGGCACAGGCAGTAATATTTGCCACTGGAGTGGAATTTCAATTGTTCAACACGATGCCTTTTTTGGTTTGGGTTATATTTTGGGTGATGAAGGCAGCGGTTGCGCAATGGGCAAACAACTTATTCGCGACTTTTTGTATTGTAAAATGCCTGAGGAAATTTCATTACAACTTATAAAATTGGGATTAAATAAGGACGAAATTATCAATAAAGTATATACCCAAAAAGGGGCTAATGTATATTTGGCGTCCTTTACTCGTTTCATTTATGAGAATAAAAATCACCCTTATTTACAAAATTTAATCCATCAAACTTTTGATGAATTCATTAAATCTCACGTTTTGACTTTTTCCAACTACACCGAAATACCTTGTAATTTTGTAGGTTCTGTGGCTTATATTTTTCAAGATGAACTGAAACAAGTGGCTGATAAATATAAAGTTAGAATTGACACTATCATTAAACAACCCATTGAAAACTTATTGAATTACCACCTCAATAAATAATAAAACCCCAATATCCCATTTCCTTTAATCGATTAAATCCTTCTGTTTAAAGGGTTTATTCCACTAAATTTTTGAAATATCCAAAAAAGGTTATTTTTGCATTTCCTTAATTTAAAATTTATACTAATAATGAAATCATATAAAGTCATTGGAATTATGTCAGGGTCGTCTATGGACGGCGTGGATATTGCATTGTGTCAAATTCAAGAGGACAACGGAAATTATAGTTTTTCTATAGAACAAGCCGAAACAATTGAATACAATGAAAAATGGAGGGTAAGATTGTCGCAACTTAGAAAAGCAGATTCTTTGGCCTATGCTAAAACAGATGTTTTTTATGGTCATTATTTGGGTCAATTGGTGAATGATTTTATTGCTAAACATCAAGTTAAAGTTGATTTTGTGGCTTCTCATGGTCACACGGTTTTCCATTATCCTGAGGCAATGATAACCCGTCAGGTTGGTGATGGCGCTTCTTTGTCAGCAATATGTAACTTACCTGTTGTTACTGATTTTCGAAGCATGGATGTAGCAAAAGGTGGTCAAGGGGCTCCGCTTGTGGCTATTGGCGACGAAATGTTTTTTAGTCAATATGATTACTGCTTGAACCTAGGTGGATTTGCAAATATTTCCGGGAAAATAGGTCAATACCGCGTTGCTTTTGACATATCGCCTGCCAATATTATACTCAACAGAACTGCTAGAGATTTAAACTTGGAATACGACAACAACGGTGAAATTGCAGCCCAAGGGTCTATCAACTATGCTATGTTGGAAAATTTAAATAAAATTGACTACTACAATTTACCTTTCCCAAAATCATTAAATAGAGATTGGATTAACAGTGAACTTTGGCAAATAGTAAAAGAAGGTGATAAATTAACCCCACAAGATAAAATGAAAACCTTTGTGGATCACATTGCTATTCAAATTGCAAACAGTATTGATTATTTATGTCAAAAGCAATCTGAGGGAAAACGTATCTTGGTTACAGGTGGTGGCGCGTACAACAAAACTTTAATGGAACACATTCAAAGTCACAGTGATGCAAAATTTGAAATTCCTGACAATAAATTAATAGAATACAAAGAATCATTGATATTTGCTTTGATGGGTGTGCTTAGAATTCAAAATAAACCCAATATTTACAAAACATTCACTGGGGCAAAATCCGATAGTATCAGTGGCAGTTTAAACGGAGATTTTTCGGCACTCTTGTCTATTTAATATTTTTTGATTATTTTCGTGGGTGTTTAATCAATTTGTTATGAAGTCTATCTTTTATTTTTTGTTGATTCTCCCTCTTTTTGTCTTTAATTCATGTAAAAAAGATGAGAAGAAAAACTTAATTGAAATAGAATATCCACTTTCTTTTTTTGATAAATTTGTAGGAGAAACTCATGGCGTAGATTCTTTAATTACACGCGAATCTTTTGAATTTCCAACTTCATTGGATGGTGAATTAGCAAAGAAAAACACCAATAAAAGTAAAATTGTATCTGCACGTTTAACCTACATGCGCATTCAGGTGATGGATTATGCGTGGGAGGATTCCACAAAATTCTCAAACCTAAAAGACATGTCTTTACTTTCTATGGATCTTAAAAAAACGGGCGTTGGACAGGATTTAGTGGCGAGTAAAAGCATCCCCGACGTTCGTACTAGGTTCGTAAACCTCGACTTAAATGACGTTGAACTTAAGCAATATTTATCACAAGAGTCATTTGCATTCGTTGTAAAATATATCAAAAGAAGAGGAATGCTTCACGATATGCCTTTCGCTATCAATTTGAAATTTAAAATTATAGCCGAAACGCTTTAATTACAATCTACATCTGCAATAAACACCAAAGCTTTGTAGTTTTCGCGTTTTAATAAGTAGTCATACACTTCCAAAACATACTTTTTGATATTTACACCTTCTTGGGGATTAGTCCCAAACTTAATCAACAAGTGTCGGATATACATATTTCTTAACTTGGATACATGAGGGGTTTCTGGACCTAATACCCTGTTTCCTAATTGTTGTTTTAACAATTCAGTGTATTTTATAGCTGCTTCATTCACCAATTGGTTCGACTTATGTTTGAATGTTATCTTGATTAACTTACTGAATGGCGGATAATTAAACTGCTCCCTTTCACTGATTTGCTGATGATACATTTCCAAATAATTGTAATGCTCCACCGATTTTAAAACAGGATGATTGGGCTGTTTGGTTTGAATTATCATTTCACCTTTTTCACCATGTCGCCCTGCCCTACCTGCCAATTGTATCAACAGTTGAAACGTTCTTTCATTCGACCTAAAATCAGGAAAATTCAATAATTGATCGGCATTTACAACACTCGTTAAAGATACATTTTTGAAATCAAAGCCCTTAACTACAATTTGCGTTCCTACCAACACATCTATTTTTTGATTTTCAAAATCATTGATAATGGTTTTAAATGCATGCTTATTACTTGTACTGTCTTGGTCGAAACGAACCACATTAAGTTCGGGCAATAATTGCTGCAACTCCTCTGTAATTCTTTCGGTACCATAACCTTCCATCGTTAAAGTATGATTGCCACATGCCTTACATTTTACTATATTTTCGTGCTGAAAGCCACAATAATGACATCTTAAATTATTGGAATACTTGTAATAGGTTAATGAAATATCACAATTGATACATTTACTGACCCATCCACAAGTGTTACATTCAACTATTGGCACAAAACCTTTGCGATTTTGGAATAAAATAGCTTGTTTGTGTTCACTTTTTAATGATTTTAATTGGGTATAAAGCGTTTCAGTAAAAATACCAGACATCGTTTTTTTTCGAATGTCTTCCTTTACATCCACAATCGTCATTGTTGCAGACAATGAATTCCCATACCTTTCATCTAATTTAACCAAACCATATTTACCCACTTGGGTATTGTAATACGTTTCTACAGAGGGGGTTGCTGAGCCTAACAAAACTTTGGCGTTTAACTTATTGGCAAGAACAACTGCACAATCTCTTGCTTGATAACGAGGCGATTTTTCCGATTGCTTGTAAGTATTCTCATGTTCTTCATCAACAATAATAAGGCCCAATTGATGGATGGGCATAAATAAGGCCGACCTAGCCCCTAGTAAAACCTTAGCTTTACCTGACTGCACATGCTGCCAAATTTCCACTTTTTCATTAAAACTATAGCGGCTGTGAGAAACCATTAAAGTATCTCCAAAAAAACCTTCAAGTAACTTGATAAACTGATGTGTTAAAGCCAATTCAGGGACTAAAACCAAGACACTGTTTCCTTTTTCTAGTTGCTTTTTTATCAACTCAACATACAGTAAACTTTTGCCTGAAGCAGTGGCACCATATAACAAAACAGTAGATTTGGTTTCAAACTCAGTTTCAATAGCATCAATAGCTTCCGCTTGTTTTGGGGTTAATTGATAGGCATTATTAGTTGACAAATGGTTGCCATATTGAAATCTATCCACCGCAATTTGGTCTTCAACAATCACTTGCTTGATTATTAATTGTTTAATAGCAGATGATTTTAATTGATACGTTGTAATTAACTTCGTTTTCAAAGCTTGTCTTTCGTGACTTCCAATTAAGCAAAGCAATACATCAAACTGACTTTTTTTACTTGCTTTTTGCTCAAATTCGTTCATCAAAGCCATTAATTCAGCTTCGCTTAATGCTTTATTTATCTTTAATAACTTCTCAGTTTTGGGTTTGTACTTTTGACCTAAATCCTCAAAAATAACAAGATAACCTCGGTCGTACAAACTTTTAATCACCTTAACAAAAGAAGTTTTAGATTTTAAGGTGGTTTCCAAATCAGAAATTTTTATTTTTTCCTTGCCTTCCAAAACCTTTAAAATCTGCACTTCTCGTTCGTCCAACTCCTCGGGATTGTAATCCAAATCATCTTGAATACAAACAAAGGTTTCGCTAGCCAATCTTAAACCTGAAGGCAATGCAGCCAACATAATATCACCCAATCCACACATGTAATAGCCCGACATCCATTCCCAAAAAGCCATTTGCTCTTCGGAAATCAAAGGATTATCGTCAATAATTGAAATGATATTTAATGCCTCGTATTGTTGAGGGGCAACCGTTGTAATGGATTTAATAATAGCTGTGTAAACTTTTCTAACACCAAAGGGCACAAACACCCTTTTTCCAACAACGGCAAGTTCCAAATATTCACTTGGAACACGGTAAGTAAATAACTTTTTTAATGGTAAAGGTAAAACAACCTCTACATAAACTACATCCGATATGAAATCATCCTCAATCAAAGAGACTTAGGATTTAATATTTCATACAAATTGCCTTTGTGTAATTCAAAACCATTTTCCAACTCAAATAAAGCATAACCTGTAGTTGGCAATTCAGGGCAACCTTTTATTGAGAGTAGATTAGCCAATTCACTTAAGCCCATATTGTGTCCAACAACAGCAATAAAACGATGTTTTGGCGCATATCTTTGAATAATATCCAATATCTGTGAGGCACTCGCATGGTATAGTTCATCTAAATATACAATATTGGGAACAACATCCATAAAATCAAAAAATAGTTTAGTCGTTTGTTTGGTTCTATTGGATGTACTAGATAAAATCAAATCGGGATATGGGTATTTTGAAAAATAGTATTTTTTTACCTTTTGAATATCCAATAAACCTTGTTCACTCAAATTTCTCTCAAAATCAGATTTACTTAAATATAATTCTTCCGATTTTGAGTGCCTTAGTAAAAGTAATGTTTTCATGCTTTTTTTATTCTGTTTTATTATTAATGATTTTAATTCCAATGATTATCCATCCTAATATCATACTTACACCAGCAAAAGGTGCAAACCAACCCATTTTTTTCAAATAAAACAAACCTTCTAGTTCATAAAAAGAAACTAAATACAAGCTTAAGCTAAATAATGACATACCAGCTAATACTAAAAAAATTATTTGTTTAGAAATTTCAATTTTGTTATTAGTTTTGTATTGAATTAAAACAATCATTGCAACAGATTGAATAGCCAAATAATAACTAGCTTTATTAAAAACTTTTAGTCTGTCTTCTGATAGAATTTTTTCTAACCCATGAGCACCTAATGCACCCATTGCTATAGAAAATGCAAAAAGAATGAAACACAAACCAATTATTTTATTATCCTGCTTCAATAAAAACATTTCACAAAAATATATGAAAAAACAGATTTTATACATGCTAATTACATTTAGTTTGTTAAATAATTATTGCATCAATTTGCAATCACAAACTTTCCTTGGTTTGCAACACAGTAACTATGGCGGCATTCATCAAACCAACTTAAATCCAGCCTCTATTGTGAACAGTAGACACAAAATGCACATTAACGCATTTACCTTTGGTACAGGTTTTAACAATGATTACTTAAGTTTAAATATGCCATTTTCTTTACTTAATTTAATAACAGGCAATGTTCCTGCACAATTCAAAAACCCAAATGGCAGTGTTAAGTTTGACGAAAATTGGCTCAAAGAAAACATCAATGGCAAATCGAAAAACGTAAATATTTATTTACAAACACGAGCTCCTGGCTACATGCAACAAATAGGAAAAGGGTTTGCATTTGGTTTTCAATATAAAAACACCCTTTCTTTTCAAGTCAATGATTTTGCTGAACCTTTGGCAAGATTGGCTAGACATGGGGTTGACAGTAGCAATGGATCTGTAACATACAGCGGACCAAATCAATTCAGTGTAGGTCAAAACTTTGGCGACAATGCTTTTACCGTGAACATAAATGCTTATGGTGAGTTTGGAATTACCCTTGCCAAAACCATCGTTAATAATGAAACCATGGT
>JBIPNH010000089.1:0-9479 GCA_044373665.1 Bacteroidia bacterium | reverse complement strand
GTAAATATTTCATCAATTCCGTATAATCCGAAAGGGGGTTAAACGCAGATTTCACAGAGATTTGTTTTTGGCGGCACAATTATTTTTGATTATCGCTGATTAGTGTGCTTCGCCCACTACTATCAATCTAGTAATGCAATACAATCTGCGTTTTAACTATGGTTTCTTCGGTTTTGATTTTCGCACAGCGGAAATAATCAGCGAAAATATTTTTTAAAGAAACTAGAATATTGCAATCAGCGTTTTCTGCGTTTTAACTATGGTTTTACTTTATTGTAATAGGCTTCCCAGTATTGGAAAGTTTTGTAATCATTTGGGGTTCCCCAGCAGATGTAATGATCTACTTCAAACACTTTGGCTTTATATCCCAACTGTATCACATCATTGATACACTCATCTACATAAAATTCGTTGTTGATTCGGCGGTTTTGGGTAATCATACGTTCTGCTGCTTCTACAAAGAGTTTACCTGTCTTAAACCAGAATGCACCAACATAGGCATGCTTATGCAATGGATCCGGCATATCAAACTTTACTTTTGCTTCAATGATAGTAGAATCATCTTCTTCTACTTCAACCCATCCATAAGCAGCTGGTTTAGGTAATACAGTTGGATTGTTTCTAAAAGTAAACACCAATGCATCAGCCTCTTCTTTAGCTTTTTCAAATTTTACTTGGTCATAAAGCATTCCATTGTCACTTGCGCCAATGAATAGCTCTTGATTATTATTTATAATTTCCTTTGCCAAAAGACAGGTGCTTGCTTGTCCTTCAGTCAATTGGTCAATAACTATAATTTTAGCGTCTGGAAAGTGTTCTACAAGTGTTTTGTCAATGCCATATTCAGAAATATGAAAGTCACGGAGTACAAATACCATGTTTTCATCAGCACCTGGTAGTGCCTTGGCCGCGCTAACAACCATGGGCAAACCCATCACAGGAAGAAGGGGTTTTGGTACAGTGTAGCCCTTTTCTGTAAAGCGGCTTCCTGCTCCAGCCATAGGGGTAAGTTTTATTGGTTTGTTGTTGTTCATATATAAGTATCAAGAAAGAGGACATTTCACGCAATGGTCCGATAGCTATCGGACTTAAAGGAAAAACAACGCAAAGGGCGCAAAGGGAAAAAACCTTAGCGATCGTTGCGAGAAATGGTTTTAAAGATTTCTGACCAGCTGAGATACTCTTCCATGTCTTCGGGGGTACCCCATTGACAAAAGTGGGGAACATCGGCATATACATTTACATTTAGTCCGTCACGCACCATGAAATTGTAAGGCAAACTTATAAAATATTCATCGAATATAGTGACTTTGTTCTCCATAAGCTCTTCAAAATATTGTTTAATATATTTGCCTTTTTTAAAATAGTAAGTTCCCCCTGAGTAAAACCCTTTTTCACGATCAGTTTCATAATCATGTTTTTCTGTAATCTCAAGCATATTCATGTCCTTATCTACCAAACAGGTCGCATATAGATTTTTAGGATGCAGTAAATGTGGATGAAAGCCTGTATAACAAATTACAGAACCATCTACTCCTGTATCTTCCATTTGTTTTTTAAAATGATTATAATCCCAAACCATACTAAAATCACAATAATTACAAATTACAGGTTCTTCATCACCTATTAAGTCATAAATTTTAGAAACAGTATACACAGGTCCTAATTTGTGAGAATCAATCCCAACAACTTGCGCTGTAGGAACATATCCCAATAACTGTTTACGCAAATCCGTTGTTTCTAACATGTCATTTCTACAAATAAAAATAAAGTCTGTTTCGCCAGGGAACAACTCTATCACATGTTGTATTACAGGCTTTCCGTGTATTGGTATTAAGGCTTTATAAGTTTCGTATCCCGCTTTTTTAAAGCGACTGCCTTGCCCGGTCATTGCTATTACTATCTTCATATTATTGTTAAAAATTGATGGGGGTAATCGGTATAAAAATGGGTAATACCCCAATCTAAATATTTCTTAAAATCTTCAATTTTGTTAACCACACAAGCGCCCATGTTTATCCCTTCGTTTTGCACATGTTTTACTTTTTCTGGAGTAATGGCTTCATTTAAATACATCAAAGTTTCAAAACCATATTGTTTGGCAATGTAAATATCCGTTTGTAATTCCGAGCCTATTAACCTATCCCAATGTACTGGAATGTTTTTATCAAATAACTTTGCTTCTATTAAATATTCACAATTAATATCGTTAAATGCAATTTGTTCAAAAACACCACATTGTATTGCTAATTGTATTGATGGTAGGACCAATCCATTGGCTTTGGGTTGTATACTAACTTTAACTTGGGTGTTTTTAATACTATCAAACACCTCTGACAATAATGGAAGGGTATGTATTTGATTGTCATTAAAGAAGTTGCCAAAGTTTAATTGCTTTAGTTCATCGTAGTTTGTTTGACTTATTATTTTGTTTACACCAGTTACTCTTATTGAAGATTCATCATGTGTTACTACCAAATATCCGTCTTTGGTTTTTTGTATATCCAACTCAATCCATGGACAGCCAAGGCTGATTGCACTTTGGAAAGCAGCCATGGTGTTCTCGGGGAACTGAGACATATTGCCTCTATGAGCGTAAATCTGTATCATTTTTTTTAAGCTTTTTACATCTAATAGTTAATAAGGTTAAACTATTTTCGTTGATTTATTAGTAATACAAATTTTTGCGAAGCAAAAAATAATCTGTGTTAATAAATTAAAAGGTGAATTTTTCTTTTTTTCTGCGAAATCTGCGTTACTAAGCTTTCATTTTTTCAAAGACAATGTATATCGTTAACAACTGCAATAAACCTTCATAATCCCCTTTCCATTGAGGATTATAAACCCCAATTTCTTCCAATTGTGGAATTAATTGATAGGCTATTAATTCAATATTACTCTCGGTGATAGCACCTTTAAATATTAAATATTGATGTGCATTATCAAACTCATGTTCTACCTGTAAAGAACTTATTTTATTTAACTTATCAATGATTTGATCTAAACCTACTCCATTTGTAAATCTTAATTTCAAACCAATCTGTGGTTCGGTTTCCAAATCCAAAGGATTAATTTCATTAACACTGTAAAAACTTGCTACTATATCTGCATGAAGAGACTGATTTTTAATATATTTTTCCGAGTCTTGCTCTCTGGTTTTTAATTGCTCTAATACCTGTTCAGGCGAATATCCTCTTTTAGCTACATCTCTTTTTACTTTCCACCACACTCGTAAATCTTCTTGTGGCTGCATAAAAATTTTTAAATCATAAACATCCAATTGGTTTTGAAGATAAAAAGAATGTAATCCCTCAAATAAAATTAATTTATTAGGCTTAAGAAAGGTTGGTATAGTAAATTTACCCGTATTGTGGTCATAAAAACTGCGCTTTACGGTTTGTCCTGTTTTTAAACTTTTTGCTTGGTCTAAATCCTGATGAAGGTTATTAGCTCTAGGATCTAAATGTGTAAATTTTTTCCAATTTTCATTACCACGTTCCCACTTGTGCATGTCATCTCCGCGTATAATGGTGGTATTTTGGGATTCAAAAACTGAAGCCAAAGCATTAGTCAACGTGGACTTTCCTGCAGCTGAATCGCCACCAATACCTATCATGTAAGGCTGTGACAAAAATTTAGCCTGAATATTACTACTTATACCATTTTTAAATAACAAGTAAGCCATAATTAGTAATGTAGTTTGCAATAAAGTGAAAGCAATGTTTAATAAAGTTTCATTGTAGACAAAGAGCGTCGAATCTATCAATGCAAAATTGTAGGAACTTAGGTAGTCGGAATGCTGAATAAATCCGAAATAAATGAAATATAAAACCGACAAAATAACAAAGACCATTTGTTCTCTTTTACCATGTTTGATGATAAAATAAATTAACAAAGGCATGATCCAAAAATACCAGCCTTGCATAGGTGCTATCATCAATGTCAAGGCTAAAAATGTAAAGGCTAAAAAGAGGATTAATTGGTCACGATTTACAAATTTGAAACTGAAATACCACATTACTAATACAAAATAAACGGCTGGTATAAAATATATTTTAAGAGTGGAGTTAAATTGATAATATAAATCAAAAACCTGCTGTTGTACGGGGTTATTATAAACCATGTTGATATAATCAACTGAACCGATATATGGTAAATTTAATATCAATACGGTTGACAAAACTACCATAATTAGCGATATCACTTTTGGAAAAACTATGTTTGGAATTCGTAGTAAGTAAATGATAAAAAAGGGTAATACTAATACCATATTTGTTTTACATGCAATGGCAAAACCTAAAAAAAGGAATGAATAAAACCATTTGTTTTTAAACAAAAAATAAAGTGACCCCATTAACAATGCCATAGGTATGACATCTAATTGACCGTGAATATAATTGATGTAAATCAACACAGGAGATAACCAATACCAAAGTAATACTTGACGGGTTTTGGTTTTGAGCCAACGCATTAAAATAAACAAAATTCCTAAGTCAGCAATTAAAAGAGGAAGTCTGTATAATAGACTATCAGCCACAGTAAATCCATCCATTGCACCCGGAATTAAAATCCAAAACAAGGTACGAAAAGAAGTAAATATCCATAACATTAAGGGTGGATAAGGGAATTCTGTTCCTGTTCCATTTTGAGCAAAATATTCATAAGGATTTTGAAAGCCTGAATCAATAAAATAATTACCGAATGGAGCAAATAATTCTCGTAAATAATCCGAAGCAAAGAAAACCGAAAGCACAAGCTTCACCCCTATCCCTAGCCAAAATAGGCGGGATTTAAGAATGGGGATTTTGTGGTTCCCGTGTTTGTCTTTTAAATGTATCATGGTATTATTTTTAACGCAGATTATAAGAGATTAATACACCTGTGAAACCTTTATTTATTTGCGCTGATTCTTTCACTTCGTGAAATTTATACTTGGATATTTTATTGAAAATAGAAAATTTAAACGCAGAATAATTGGAATTTTATTACTTGTATTACTGTTAATTTATTTTCGCAGATATTTCACTTCGTGAAATTAATAGCTTAATACTCTTTGTGAAGTGTATTTTTTAATACTTATTAATTGGAAGTTTAATACCTTCTCTACTGTTAATTTATTGTGCTGATTCTTTCACTTCGTGAAATTTATACTTGGATATTCTATTGAAAATGGAAAATTTAAACGCAGATTAACTGGAATTTTATTACTTGTATTACTGTTAATTTATTTTCGCAGATATTTCACTTCGTGAAATTAGTACCTTATTATTCTTTGGAAAATGGAAAATTTTCTCTGTAATTGATTTAGATTTTATCTTACCATTTTAGTTTTACAAATTATATACAACTCTTTTGTGTAATAAGGATTCAGACCCAAAATTTAAAATCATACACAATTTCAAATTTGTTGCTTTTAAATAATTTATTGCTTGACTAACATCATAATTTGAAATAGAATTTGTTGCCTTAATTTCAATTAAAATTAAATCCTCACACAGAAAATCTGCTATGTAGAATTTGTTTAAGAATATCTCTTTATATCTTATCTGTAATTTTTTTTCTTTCTCAAACTTTAAACCTCTTTTAGACATTTCAACCGCTATTGCTTCTTGATATACAGCTTCCAAAAAACCCATTCCTAATTCTTTATGAACATCAAATGCAGCACCAATTATTTCATATGTCAGTTTATTATAATCCATTGTTAGTAAATATTTTAAACAATAATTATTTTTTATAACCGCAGATTAATTAAATTAATTTAAGCTTATTCTTTAAGTAATATACTCCGTTTTAAATTATACTCTCTCAACTAATCTAAAACTTTCACTTGTGAAAGAATCTGCGAAAATATTAATCAAGCAAAGTTTGGTTTTAATCCAACTTAATCTGCGTTTAAAATAATTTAACATCAAGTATCTTTATTTAAGCAAACGCAGATTGAGCAAAATAATTTAAACTTATTCTTTAAGAATATACTCCGTTTTAAATTATACTCTCTCAACTAATCTAAAACTTTCACTTGTGAAAGAATCTGCGAGAATATTTATCAAGCAAAGTTTGGTTTTAATCCAATTTAATCTGCGTTTAAAATAGTTTAGATTCAAATATCTCTATTTAAGCAAATGTAGATTGAGTAAATTAATTTAAACTTATTCTTTAAGAATATACTCCATTTTAAATTATACTATCTCAACTAATCTAAAACTTTCACTTGTGAAAGAATCTGCGAAAATAATAATCAAGCAAAGTTTGGTTTTAATCCAACTTAATCTGCGTTTAAATATTCCCCTTGCTCCTCCTTTGCGTCCGATAGCTATCGGACCTTTGCGTGAAACCCTTAAACTTTGTAAGCTTTTATCCCCAACGCTTCCGCTCCTTTGATATCTTTCTCCTCGCTATCACCAATCATGATGCATTCCTCTGCTTTCACCCCCAGCTTTTCCATTGCCAATTCAAACATATAACTTCCAGGCTTCTCAATTCCTGCTTCTTCTGAGCTTACTAAAAAGTCAATAAACCTTCCCAAATCCAATTTTATCCACTTCCGCATCTGTATCTGTGCTGTTAAGTCTGTGACTATACACATTTTAATCCCCTTGTCTTTTGCCTCTTGCAGAAATGCTTCAACACCAGGATTAAACACCATAGTATCCAAAAAAACGCTCCAATAAGTTTCTTCTATGTCCAATGCAAATCGGGGATTTGATTTCCCAAATAAAATCTCACTTGCTTTTTGGGCATATAGCAAACGGGAATGAGAAGCACCTTGTCCATGTAAATCTTGGTGTACTTTTTCTCTCCCTGCTTTCCATGCTGTGTCAAAATCTGCATTAGATATACTGTATTTCTCCGATGCTAAAACCTTACATGCTTCATAACCCGCTTGATGGCAGGGCTTGTAGGCATAGAGGGTATCGTCTAGGTCTAGCAGGATGGCTTTTATATTGGAGAGAGGGATGTGGTTCATGATATTAACAAATAATAATAAAATGCATTATTAGAGGCAATTAATGATTATGTAATTTATTTATGAATGAACTTTTTCCAAATCTCATAAAGTATTTCTCAAAATAAGTGTAAACTAAGTGGCTTACTATAATAGTAGAGAAGAATGAAAGTAAAAGTCGGATTGTTTCATTAAAACCAAATCCATCTTGTTTTAAATGATTATTTCCAAATCCAACTAATGCGTATAATAATGGGTGTAATAAATATACAGAATAACTAATATTACCTAGTTTTTTTAAAGGGAATTGTATTAATTGGGGTAATTCCCATTCAAATTTATAAAAACCTAAACAAATTAGAATGCTTGCCAATGTAAAAACAAGACGATTTATTCCTGTAACAATATTTATTGGATTTCCTTCTGCGGGAAATAAAGTAAAAAGTAAAATTCCCAACGATAAAATCAGTAAATATACTAAATTTTTACTTTTATAGTTTGCAAAAAAAACTCCTATCAACATACCTGATGTAAATAAAAAAAGCTGATTCAAAGGATTTACATAATCATGCCAATTCTGAGTCAACATTAAATTTTTATTTAAAAGTATAAATGCAAAATAGATATAGATTAAAAAAACAATTATAGTTACAAAAATGGCAATAACTTTTTTATAATTTAATAACCATAAGTAAAAAGGAAAAAATAAATAAAAAACCAACTCATTTCCTATTGACCATGTTCCAGTAGCAATATAAGTACTCCATTTAAAAAATCCAAATAACCCAGTGAAATTCAATACTATGTCTACCCAATTTGGGATATTATTAAATAATAATATTGTAAAAATACAAACCAACCAAAGTAATGGAAAAATTCTTAAAAATCTTTTTTTATAAAACTTCGTTAATTGGTGGAATTTCAAATCTAAATTAGTATTGTAAACGTGATATAAAGTAAGTCCACTTAATATATAAAAAACAGAAACACCATATATTCCAATTCTACCAAGTATAGTATTTGACTCAAATTCTCCTATAGTCCAACTCAAATAATGAAAAATAATAATGCCAAGTGCAGCTATACCTCTTAAATAATCTAAATTATGAATTCGATTCATTATAAATTACTTAATTCAGACAATAATTGTTTCATTTTTACTTCATAATCTAAATGCTCTTCGGCATATTTTCTCATTTTTTGAGGTAATTCTTTATCTTCCATAGCTTTTTTAGCAAACTCAATCACTTTTTCCATGTCTATGAGGCTATCATCATTAGGGAATTCTAATGCAAATTCTTTGGAATCTTCATTCAAATCTGGGTCAGTGTATGCATAGATAAATGGAAGACCTCGTGATACATACTCTCTTGTTTTTAAAGTTGAAGCTTCCATTAATTGCTTTTTATGCAAAGCTAAGGTTGAGATTCCTACATGAACATTATTAATCAGTTCATCAATATCTGATTTGTTTTTATAACCAAGGTGTTCAATATATTTTTTATCAGGAATTTCTCCTTCAATTTTATAGCCACAAATAATTAACTTTATTTTTTCATGAGGATTTTCCATTTTATCAATAGAATTAATAAGTCTATCTAATCCATTCCATGAAGCGTTCGTTGAAGTTCCTTTGAGAAAAATAACTTTTAATGGGTAGCTAAAATCAATGCTTTCACGTACCTGATAATTTTTTACATTAATTCCGTTTGCACTGATTATTGATCGTTTAGCGCCTTTTTTTATTTGATATTCACCTATTTCATTTGTAACTGCTACTACACTTAAAATAGACTTAACAAACAATTTTCCATATAACTTTTCATTAAATACTGGTAAAAAATTATACAATAACCAACTAAGAAATTTTGAAGGTGCAATCCCAAATACATTATTTTTTGCTGAGCTATTAATCTCCTCTAATTCTTTTGATTGATGTTCAGAAACAATTTTTTTGCCAAATTTCTTTGCAATTCTATATAACCCATAAGTAGCACCAGGATATCTAAAATAGAAAATGTCTGCATTTGAATATGCATTTTTTAAATAATTATAAACAGCTTTATCAATAATGATTCTTTGTCCAATTTTCCTAAAATAATTCCACTCACATTTTTTTACAGGATAAAAACTTGTATTAATATCTATTTTGGTAATTTCTTTAACTTCTGTAGAGAAAAATATGCCTTCACATCTTGCACCAGCTTTGTTTAAAAAATTTATTTGATTCAGTATTTTTGTTTGAACTGAATAACCATTTAAAAGTGGTGAAGTAAAAATATATTTAATTGATAAATCCTTCATAACTTCTTTTCTAACTTCTTCTTTACATAGTTGATGTACAAATTTGGATTCAAATAAACTTCTAATTTTTTAAATCGCTTCAAAGTCTTTGTATTGTATTGCTTGTAATGACTATGTGGAATAGGTTTTTCTTTGATGTAGGCATTTAATTCTTCGTTATTTAAATTAAATTTCTTAGCAACAAATTCAAAATCATTTTCAAGCATTTCTTTACTTGGATAGGATG
>JBIPNH010000201.1:0-2856 GCA_044373665.1 Bacteroidia bacterium | reverse complement strand
AGGTAATAGCAAAAACAATTTCTTATCCAGACATAGAATTTGATGGTCAAATTCAAAAAATAAATAACATTTTAGAACCTGAATCAAGGGTAATTAAAATCAGAACTGAAATCCCAAATGAAAAAGAGTTATTAAAACCTGAAATGTTTGCAACGGTTCAAATAAAATCTCAAGATAAAATCAATACTTTAGCCATTCCAACATCAGCAATTTTTATTGAAAACAACGAAAATTTTATAATCAAATGTATTTCAGAATATGAATTTGAAAAGTGTAAAGTTGTTACTGGTAAAATATTAAACGATTACACTGAAATTAAAGAGGGTGTTACAGAAGGAGAAAGTGTTGTAATAAAAGGCGCATTATTAATTGCAAACGAAATAAATAATAAGAACTAAAATGAATAAATTTTTAAGTAGTATTATTTCCTTTTCATTAAAAAACAAATTTACTGTAATAGGAAGTACTTTATTAATTGTTGCTGTAGGCATTTATAGTTTCTTGCAAACACCTATAGAAGCTTTTCCTGATGTTATTAATACTAGAGTTGTAATTATTACGCAATGGCCTGGCAGAAGCGCTGAAGAAGTTGAGAAATTTATAACAATTCCAATTGAAACTGAAATGAATGTGGTTCCCAAAAAGAGCAGTTTAAGATCTGTTTCACTTTTTGGACTTTCAGTAGTTACATTATTATTTGAGGACAATGTTGATGATTTTACAAGTAGGCAAATGGTTGCTAACCAATTGAGAAGTGTTAATTTACCCGAAAATGTTGAAGCTGAAATTCAACCACCAAGCGGACCTACCGGAGAAATATACAGATATACCTTACAAAGTAAAACAAAAACCATTCGTGAATTAAAAGAAATCCAAGATTGGGTCATTGACAAAAGATTAAAAGCTGTCCCGGGAATAGCCGATGTTATAAGCTTTGGTGGAGAGGTAAAAACTTATGAAGTAACATTAGACCCCAATAAGTTAAATGAATATAATCTTGTAGTCAATGATGTTTACAAAGCGATTAAAGACAATAATGCAAATGTTGGTGGCGATGTTCTAGAAAAAGGCAATCAAGCATTTGTGGTAAGAGGTATTGGTAATATCAAGTCAATAAATGACCTAGAGAATGTAATTATTACCATTAAAAACGGAATACCTGTATTCATAAAGGAAGTTGCCAATGTAAACGAAAGTTCAAGACCTAGATTAGGAAAAGTTGGAAGAGATTCATTAAAAGATGTTGTAGAAGGAATAGTTCTATTACGTAAATACGAAAATCCAAGTAAAGTTCTTAAAGATTTAAATGCAACCATAAAAGATTTAAATTCAAGAGTATTGCCGGGTGATGTAAAAATAAACCCTTTTTATGATAGAACTGATTTAGTTAATTTGACAACACATACAGTAATGGAAAACCTAATTGTAGGTATGTTACTAGTGACATTTATTCTCACCATTTTTCTTTTAAATTGGAGAACAACATTAATCGTAGCACTCATCATTCCATTGGCACTCTTATTTGCATTTATCTGTATGAAATTAAAAGGGATGAGTGCTAACTTACTATCAATTGGAGCAATAGATTTTGGAATTATAATAGATGGTGCTGTAGTAATGGTTGAAGGTGTTTTTGTATATTTAGCTCACAAACACCACCAATTAGGGAGTGAAAAATTTAATAAAATGAGCAAATTAGGACTGGTTAAAAAAATATCTATTGAAATGGGTAAACCAATCTTTTTCTCAAAATTAATCATCATTACTGCATTGATTCCAATTTTTGCATTTCAAAAAGTTGAAGGCAAAATGTTTTCACCACTTGCTTATACCATTGGATTTGCTTTAGTTGGTGCTCTTATTTTTACACTTACACTTGTTCCATTGTTATGTAAAATGCTCTTAAATAAAAATGTAAAAGAAAAAGACAATATTTTAATTACAAAAATGGAAAATTTATACCTTCCATTTCTTGACAAGTGTCTTAGTAAGCCCAAATTAAGTTTAATAGTATCTGGATTAATATTATTGGCTAGTTTAATAGTTGGCACAAGATTGGGTACGGAATTTTTACCTCAGTTAAATGAAGGGTCGATTTATGTTAGAGCAAGTATGCCACAGAGTATTAACTTTAGTCAAGCCAATCAATATTCTGAAAACATGAGAAAGATTTTTCAAAAATTTCCTGAGGTAAAGGGAATAATATCTCAAAATGGCAGACCCAATGATGGTACCGACCCAACTGGTTTTTTTAATGTTGAATTTTTTGTGGATTTAAAACACAAGAAAGAATGGCGAAAGAACTTAACAAAAGAGGGCTTAATTTCATCCATGCAAACTGAGTTAGAAAAGGACTATCCTGGCGTGGTATTTGGCTTTTCACAACCTATATCAGACAATGTACAAGAGGCAGTTTCTGGAGTAAAAGGTGAGATGGCCATCAAAGTTTTTGGAGATGATTTAGAAATACTTGAACAAAAAGCCGAAAAAATTAAATCAATAATGAGCAAAATTGATGGTGTTAAGGATTTAGGTGTGTTTAAAAGTATTGGTCAACCGGAATTACGAATTCAGTTAGATTATCAAAAAATGGGAAGATACGGGGTTTCTATTTCAGATGCCAATGATGTTATTGAAATGGCCATAGGAGGAAAAGCGGTTAATCAAAAATACGAAAATGAACGTAAATTTGATATTAGAGTGAGGTATGCTCCTGAATACAGGAATAACTTAGATGCTATTGGTCGATTATTGGTTCCTTGTACCAATGGAACTTCAAGTAAGTCGGGTTCACGAATTCCTCTTAAAGAAATTGCAAAAATAGAAATGGCAACAGGAACTGCCTTTGTGTATAGA
>JBIPNH010000088.1:0-9541 GCA_044373665.1 Bacteroidia bacterium | reverse complement strand
TTAATTAACAGTGGTGGCGAAAGTAAAGGTGCTAGCGATTTAGCTGAAGCTGTAACAACTGCGGTTATCAATAAAAGAGCTGGTGGTCAAGGTTTGATAAGTGGAAGAAAAGCTTTCCAAAAGCCAATGAATGAAGGTATCTCTTTGTTGAATAACATCCAAGATGTGTATTTAAACACTGAAATAACTATTGCTTAATTCAATTCTTTACCCTAATCTTGTAAAGACTATTAATGTATGAGTTGGTTTAAACGTGTATCAGAAGGTATAACTACCAAAACTAAGGAAAAAAAGGCCACGCCTGATGGACTTTGGGACAAATGCCCTCGCTGCAAAACTATTACCCCTCACAAGGAATTAATAGAGAGTAAATTTGTTTGTCCTACTTGTGATTATCATTATAAAATTGGTTCTAAAGAATATTTTGAAGTCTTGTTTGATGACAATAAATTCAAAGAACTCGATGCAAATCTTACTTCAGGAGATCCTTTGGAATTTGTTGATACCAAGTCATACAAATCAAGAATTGATGATAGTATTAAGAAAAGTGGATTAAAAGATGCCTGTAGAACTGCTGTAGGTAAATCAAACGGCAGAAAGATAGTTGTTGCCTGTATGGATTTTGGTTTTATAGGTGGTTCAATGGGAAGCGTTGTGGGTGAAAAAATATCAAGAGCAATTGATTATGCCAGAGAAAACAGACATCCCATGATTATAATAAGCAAAAGTGGTGGTGCTAGAATGATGGAAGCGGCTTTCTCTTTAATGCAAATGGCCAAAACATCTGCTAAACTTGCTTTGTTAGACAGAGAGAAAATTCCTTATATCTCAGTTTTAACCGATCCTACTACTGGTGGAATTACAGCTTCTTTTGCGATGTTAGGCGATTTCAATATTGCTGAACCCGAAGCGCTAATTGGTTTTGCTGGTCCTCGTGTAATCAAAGAAACAATAGGAAAAGATTTGCCAAAAGGATTCCAAAGCTCTGAGTTTCTTTTGGAACACGGTTTTGTTGACTTAATAGTTCACAGAATCAATTTGAAAGAAAAAATAAGCAAACTGTTAAGCATGGTTTGGGATGACTAAATAAAACATAAAACAATTTAATAAATATAAAAAATGAATTTTCCAGAAAATTTAAAGTACACAAAAGAACACGAATGGGTTTCTATCGAAGGTAATGTAGCAACTGTAGGTATTACCGATTTTGCTCAAGGTGAGCTAGGTGATATCGTTTTCGTTGAAATAGAAACAAAAGGACAAACTCTTTCTATGAATGATACTTTCGGTACCGTTGAAGCGGTTAAAACTGTAAGTGATTTGTTTATGCCTTTGAGTGGTGAAGTTCTTGATGTAAACGCAGCACTTGAGTCAAGCCCTGAATCTGTTAACCAAGATCCATACAACAGTTGGATGGTTAAAATTAACATTACAAACGCCGACGAAATCAGTGGTTTGTTAGACGTTAATGCATACAAAGCCTTAATTGGACATTAATTTTCTTAAATAATGAAAATTAAGTTTTCATTGTTAAAATATTTATTGCCTGCAATTTTGTGGGCAATTTTTATTTTAGTGCTTACCACTACTAGTAACGGAGGATTTGTAACCCATCGACTCCTTGGTATTCCAACCGATTTGCTCGGTCATGCTTTTGTGTTTTCTATTTTAGTGTTTTTTATTATGCAAGGCCTTATTAAGTATTGGCGATTCTCTTTTTTTCTCAGAAAAATTCAACTTTATGGCTTGCTTTACGGCTTTTTGTATGGTGTCCTTATCGAATTTATTCAGTATTATTTTACCATCAACAGAACGGCCGACTATGCAGATATTATTGCGAATGGCGTCGGTTGTATGGTTGGTTTGGTGTTGTTCAAATCTGTTTATAATGATTTGAAGTTTTTAGACAAAGAATAATTTTTTACATTTCCCGTTTACATTTTATACGTGTTGTGTATTAATGTAAAAATAAGCTTATGTTAGAATGTAAAAAAAACCCCCAATTAGACCTAAGAAAAGATCAATTAATGATGAAAATATTAGGTTATGCCTTTGTGTTTATGATTTGTAATATTGTTTTTTCTTTTACTATTTATGATAAAAACAATGTGGAATTGTCCTCAGGTAAGTTAGTTGATGAAGCCACTGAGGTCATTTTGAGATGCCCAAGTGTACCAACTTCACCTCCTATGCCCAAACCAGTTTTTATTAATGATTTTAAAAAAGGATTTGATGCGGGTTTAGACACTGATTTATCAAAAACTGTTGTTGATTCTATAGACTATCAAAGTAATTCTGACTCCTCTGATGGATCTACGGGAATCGGATTATCAAATGAAGATATCAAAGACGAAATTATCTATGATTTTAATGATTTAGTAGATTTGCCAACTTTTATTGGAGGAAGTAGTCAGTTAAGTGATTTTTTGGAAACAAATATGGTCTATCCTAAAGAACCCTTCGAAAATGAAATTGAGGGAGTGGTAATGGTTTATTTTGTAATTAATAAAGACGGGACCATAAGCGATATTAGTGTAGGGGAGGGAAATAAGGATTTACAAAGAGAAGCCGTTAGAATTATACAGAAAACCAGTGGAAAATGGCAGTCGGGGCAGATTAAAGGAAGGCCTATAAGAGTAAGAGCCAAAATGCCTATTACGTTTACTATCAACTAAAAATAAAAAATTTGGATTCAAAAAGTAAGTATTAAGTTATCTAATTGTCAATTTAAGAAGACTTAATTTTTATTTTTTAGAAATCCTATTGTAATAAAGATAAAATAATTTAATTTTGTAAGATAAATGGAACCTAAAAAAAATCCCAATTTAGATTTTAGTAAGGACAGAATGTTGTTGAAGGTGTTAGGATACTCTTTTGTACTAATGCTTTGTTACTTGATGTTCTCTTTTACTGTATTTGAAAAAAAGAAACAAAAAATGCAGGCTGCTTTAGTTTCTGATGACGCAGAAGTTATCGAAAACACAAAGCACGAAAAAGCACCGCCGCCACCACCACCGCCACCAACACTTACAGTTGTTGAAAATACTGCTGTAGAAACTCAAGAATTCCAAGCAAACGAATTTGAAGAAGAGCAACAGCAAGAGGAGCAACAAGAAACACCTAAAGAACAACCGAAAGAAGAGGTTGAAGACAATGAAATCTATGAAAATATAGCTGATAAACCAACTTTCAAAGGTGGTTCAGATAAATTGCAAGAGTTCTTAGGTGAAAATCTTGTTTATCCAAGAGAAGCTTATGACAATGAAATTGAAGGTGTGATAATGGTATTCTTTGTTATAAATAAAGATGGTAGTGTTTCAGATATTACCACCGACGGAAAAGGGAATAAGGATCTACAAAGAGAAGCCATGAATGTTGTTAAAAAAACATCAGGTATGTGGAAACCAGGTACGCAAAGAGAAAAGCCGGTTAGGGTGAAAGCAAAAATTCCAATTACATTTACTCTCGACTAAAACAGATATTCAAAAGCTCCTTAATTGGAGCTTTTTTTTGCCTTTATTTGTTGGCACCTTATTTGCACCTAACTAAATATGAAAAGAATACTACTAGTTTCTGTTTTGTTTCTTTATGCCCTCAATTCACAAGCACAAAAGCCAAGTGAGGTTTGGAGTGTTTACCCCAACCCAGTTAAAGAGGATTTGTATATCGATGTCAATGTGTTGTTCCCTTCAGCATACACAATTACACTTCACGATATTTTGGGTAATGTGATATTCACTATAGAAAAAACAAATACAAGCTTTTTGCATTTGTCTTTAAAGGAGTACGAATTGAATAATGGATTTTATTTTTTGAAACTAAGTTCCAATAAGGAAGTGTATATCAAAAAACTAATGATAAAACACTAGTTAAGTATTTCGTTAATAAGGGCTGGACCTCTATAAATGAATCCTGAATATACTTGAACCAACTGAGCTCCATTTTTAAACTTTAACTCAGCGTCTTTACCACTACAAATACCGCCGACACCAATCAATACCTTTTCGTGTTTTAAGTTGTTTTTAAGGTAAGTAAGGATAGCCGTAGAAGCATCAAGGACTGGTTTTCCGCTCAATCCTCCCATACCAATAGATTGGATGGTTTCTTCGCTTGTTTTTAAACCTTTTCTCTCAATTGTTGTATTGGTTGCAACAATCCCATCAATTTGTGTCTCATCAATAATAGAGATAATATCATTCAACTGATGTTCGTTTAAGTCGGGAGCTATTTTCAATAAAATAGGCAATGCTTTTAATCCAGATTTTACCTTTTCTTTTCTTAATTCTATTAATGAATTTAACAAGTCGGTTAAAGGTTTTTTATCTTGCAGTTCTCTCAATCCAGGGGTATTAGGACTACTTACATTTACCGTAAAATAATCTACGTATGGATATAATTTGTTAAAGCAAATTTGATAGTCAGAAGCAGCGTCTTCGTTTGGTGTAATTTTGTTTTTGCCGATATTGCCACCTATTATAAGGTCTTTTGGACGATTTTTAAGTCTTTCAACTATTGCATCTACTCCATCATTATTGAACCCCATGCGGTTTATAACAGCTTGGTCTTCAACCAATCTAAAGAGTCTTGGTTTTGGATTGCCTTCTTGACCTAAAGGGGTTACGGTGCCAATTTCTATGTGGCCAAATCCTAAAGCTTTAAAAACATCCAAGTATTGCGCATTTTTGTCAAAACCAGCAGCTAGTCCAAGTTTGTTCGGAAAAGTAATACCCATAACCTTTACTTGGTTTTTAGCATTATAAGCTTTTGAATTGTTGATGAACCAGTTAAGAACAGGGATTTTTATTAAAAACTTTAAACTATTAAGCGTAAAATAGTGCGCTTTTTCTGCTGAAAGTAAAAATAAAATGGAACGTAAAAAGTAAAACATTAAATCAGTTTATTAGATTAGAATTTTGATAAAAAAGATGATGATACCAACAAAAACGGTTGCAATAAGTATTCCTCTAGAGATAAGGTCTTTGTTGAATTTAAGGAATAAAAAAAACAAGCCTAAGTTACCCATTAAAGCAATACTTAGTATAGGAGAAATTAATTTGCCGTACAAAAAAATGTTAAAGTATTCTTTAATACTCAAGCCTGGATTGGTATTAATGAAAGTTAGAAAAGAAATAATAAAGGTCGATGTAATACCGATAAGAAAACCCAATAATATTTGCTTTTTGCCTATTCCCATTACAACAGGTGCTTTAAATGTTGAATAACACTATTGGAAGTCAAGTCGAATTTGGTTGGAACTACGCTAACATAGTTGTTGTTAACAGCCCATAAGTCAGTGTCGTTGTCATCTTCTTCCATGTTTATGAATTTCCCAGTCATCCAATAATAGGTGCCGCCAGAAGGGTCTTTGCGTTCATCAAAGTTTTCAGCATATCTTGCACTTGCTTGACGGCAAATTCTAATGCCTTTAACACTCTCCGTTTTTGGAAAGTTTACATTCAAAAGCGTTCCGTAAGGAAGAGGATTGGCTAAAATAGTTTCAGTAATTTGTTTGATAAAAGGACGAGTTGCTTCAAAATTAGCTTCAGAACTGTAATCACACAAAGAAAAACCTATGGCTTGAACACCATCAACCGCCGCTTCTACAGCTGCACTCATAGTGCCACTATAAATTACATTTATGCTGTAATTAGGGCCATGATTGATGCCAGAAACCATAATATCAGGTCGGCGTGGGCAAACTTTGTCTAAAGCTAATTTAACACAATCGGCTGGTGTGCCACTGCACTCGTAAGCCAATATTGAGCCAAAAATAAAGTTTTGCTTTAATCTTATCGGAGCAGTTACTGTAATGGCGTGACCCATAGCACTTTGTGGTTTGTCTGGCGCTACGACTATAACTTCGCCAATTTTTGACATTTCCTCTACCAAAACTCTTAATCCTGGAGCGGTAATGCCGTCATCATTAGAAATTAAGATTAAAGGAGTTGTATTTTTCTCCATTTTATAAACTTAAAGATTGACCATATCTAGGTGCTAAATTAATAAGCATGTCTTTACTCATGCTATTTAAGTCGTATGATGGAGCCCAACCCCAATCATTTCTAGCTTCTGTGTCATTAATACTGTTTGGCCAACTGTCAGCAATTGCTTGACGGTGGTCGACCTTGTATGAAATTTCAAAATCAGGAATAAATGATTTAATATTAGCCGCAATTTCTTCAGGAGAGAAACTCATACCTGCTAGGTTATAACTGCTTCTGATTTTTATTTTTTCAGCAGGTGCATGCATGATGTCCAAAGTTGCTTTTAATGCATCGGGCATGTATAGCATTGGCAATTGTGTTTGTGGTCCTAAGAAACATTCATGTTTTTTAGTCGTTAATGCATCGTGGTAAATGCTAACAGCGTAGTCGGTAGTTCCACCACCTGGAGCGCTTTTGTATCCAATTAAACCCGGATATCTCAAGCTTCTTACATCTACACCTCTTTTTTGGAAATAGTATTCGCAATATCTTTCTCCTGCCAATTTGCTTATTCCATAAACGGTGTTTGGATCCATAACACAGTTTTGAGGAGTATCATTCATTGGAGTGTTTGGTCCAAAAACTGCAATGGAACTTGGCCAATAGATTTTGCCAATTTTGAAATCGACAGCTGCATCCAATACATTAAATAAACCATCCATATTTAAAGTCCAACCTAGTTTTGGTTTTGCTTCAGCAGTAGCACTCAACAAGGCAGCTAAGTGGTAAACCTGACTTGGTTTGTATTTTTGTAGTAAAGAGGTAAAATTATTTTTGTCCAAAATGTCCAAAGTTTCAAAAGGACCATTCTTGAATACTTCATCATCAGATTGTCGAATATCGGAGGCAATAACATGACTATCCCCGTATATTTTTCTGAGTTCTTCAACCAATTCTGTGCCCAACTGACCACAAGCTCCGATAACTAAAATATTTTCTGACATAACATTAAATTTGTGTTGCAAAAGTAATCTAAAAACTAATTTTTTTTCGGCTTTTGACCTTTATCCTTAAAAATATTCAATCATTGTGAATAAAAAGATGTTTTTTTGCTGTCGTATATGTTTAGTATTCTAATACCTACATGGAATAATCTGCCTTATTTAAAATGCTGTATCGAAAGTATTTTGAAGAATTCCACTTTTACCCATCAAATAATAGTTCATGTGAATGAAGGCAATGATGGAACCATAGATTATCTCAATTCGCAAAAAATTGAGTTTACTCATTCTCCACAAAACATTGGAATTTGCACTGCTTTGAATCTTTCTTCACAAAAAGCTACAGCGCCTTATATCTGCTACTTTAATGATGATATGTATGCTTTGCCAGGGTGGGATTATTATTTGGTCAATGAAATTGAAACTTTAGGGCATGATGATTTTTTTATTTCATCTACAATGATTGAACCTAAAGTGGGTAATAATAAAAACATGTTGCAAGGGTTTGATTTTGGCGATTTAAATAATTTTAAAGAGAAAGAACTTATTCAGTCGTTCCAAAATTTAGAGATGAATGACTGGTATGGGGCAAGTTGGCCTCCTAACGTGGTTTCAAAAAAGTATTGGGATTTGGTAGGAGGGTATAGTGAGGAATTTAGTCCCGGAATGTACAGTGACCCCGATTTTTCTATGAAAATGTGGAAAGCTGGAGTTCGAGTGTTTAAAGGTGTTGGCAAAAGTAGAGTGTATCATTTTATGAGTAAATCTACTGGAAAGGTGGTCAAAAATGATGGAAGAAAACAATTTATAAATAAATGGAAAATAACACCATCATACTTTTATAAATGCTTTTTGAAAATGGGAGAACCTTATAAACAACCATTGTCAGAACCACCTAAAGCATTTCAATATTGGTTGATGAAATTAAAAATTTATTTTTACAATTTAAAAAAATAAGTTTTCTTTGTTTTTAAGTATGACTACAGTATTTAAACTAAATCTATTTCTTTTGTTAAGTTTCTTTTTGGTTGTAGCAAAAGTAAATGCCCAAAAAAAAGTTTTTTTTGACAAAAAATGGGAAAAAACAAGCGAGAAAAAAGCCTCATATTATCGCATAATCAAAAATGTAAATAATCAGTTTCAAGTTGAAGATTATTACAAAGAAACAAATCAAATTCAAATGTCTGGAACTTATACTTCCAGCAAGCTATCAAACAACTCTAGAGAAGGGGTTTTTGTGTACTATTTTTCTAACGGAATAAAATCAACAGAAGGGGCATACAAAAATGGGAAAGCACATGGTTTATGGAAGTCATGGTATAAAGATGGGCAATTAAATTCTGAAACTAATTACGAAGATGATTTAAATGAAGGACCTTCGGTACTGTATCATAAAAATGGAACAGTGAAGGCGAAAATGAAATTTATAAACGATGAAAAAGAGGGGATTTCAGTTTTTTATTATGAAAATGGTAATTTGGAAGAGGAATATAACTTTTTTAAAGGGAAGAAAAATGGGGTCTACAAATCATTTTATTCAAGCGGACAAATAAAAGAGAAAGGCAGTTATGAAAAAGACAGTCTTGTGGGATTGGTAGAAAGTTATTGGAGTAATGGGAATGTGTCTTTTAAGGGAATGTATGCCGACAATAAAGAAGAAGGTTTGCACACATGGTTTCATCAAAATGGGAATAAATCCTGTGAAGTAGACTATAAAAATGGCGTTTTTGTTGATGCTGCTTTTTTTGACGAGAAGGGCGAAAAGATTGACAAGAAAATATTCAAAAGCGATTTAGTTATAAACGAGGAATATCCCGGAGGAAACGATAATTTATCGGAGTTAATCAGAAAGCAAATAGGCAAAAAAGTGGATTTTGAAACCGCTCAATACCAAAAGTTGGAATACGTCATTTATGTTAAATTAACCATTGATGAAAAAGGATTAGTGAAAGAAAGAAGATGGATAATACCTGACGAAAACGACGAACCTGATGATGAATGGGGTTTTATCAAAAACTTTAATAACGTAATTGATATGATGCCAAGATACAAACCTATGAACGCCTACAATAGAGAGGTTGAGTCATTCTCCTATGTTTATTTTAGAATAGTATTTTCTAAAAAAGAAATCAATACCTACACTAAAATTCAATAAATTATTGAATCAATAGTTTATTGCTAATGATTTGATTTTTTGTTTGTATTTGTAGTGTGTACAAACCGCTAGAAATTTGATAAGTAAGTTCAGTGTTATTAGAGTCAATTTTCTTCTTGTCTATCAATTGTCCATTGCTCGAAAATAGTGTAACTATGTCGCCGTTTTGAAATGGATAGGATAAAGTAAATGATCCAGAAGAGGGGTTGGGATACAATTTAATTTCCGTTTCAGGAATGGTAATTTTATCTAAACTTAATGAAGCTATTGTGCAATAAACGGCATTGGTCAAACCTACATATTCATTGTCGTAATACACGGAAGCTACATTTTTTAAGAGATACCCATTGCTCAAAGGATTGGTTACAACCTTAAATCCAATGTAGGCACCACTACTCGTTATTTCAAGGTTTTTGGTAGGATTGGGAACCAATTTAACATTAGGGAAATGCCAAATAAGT
>JBIPNH010000087.1:0-9575 GCA_044373665.1 Bacteroidia bacterium | reverse complement strand
TTGGGCACCATTACACACAATATGCAATCGGATGATTTGTCTGAAATGTATGACATGAAAAAAAGCGGTGCTATCGCCTTTTCAAACAGTAATAATCCGATTGAAAACAGTGGTACCATGAGTAAGGCACTATTATACAGCAAAAACTTTAACGGATTAATTTACAGTTATTGTGTTTCAAAACAATTGTCAAAAGGCGCTTATGTTTCCGAAGGTACTATTGCATTAAGTTTAGGTTTGAAGGGCATTCCTCAGCATGCTGAATATTTAATGGTTCAACGAGAGATAGAACTTGCCGACTACCACCAACACCGAGTTCACATATCCAAAATTTCTACTGAACGCTCTGTTGAACTAATCCGTCAAGCAAAACTGCAAGGAATAAAAGTAACTTGCGATGTGGCGGTTATGAATTTGGCCTTAACAGATGAAGCTATTTCCGACTTTGACAGCAATTTAAAATTGACACCTCCACTCCGACACGCCAATGATGTTAGAGCATTATGGGAAGGGCTTTACGACGGCACTATTGATGCAATATGCACAGACCACTATCCCTTAGAAATCGAGAAAAAAGCACTTGAGTTTGAATATGCTTCGTTTGGTGCTATTACCTTACAAATGGCTTTAGGTATTGCAATAGAAGGCAGAAACAGATTTTTTCCTCAAATGAGTGATGAACAACTCTTTGAGAAGCTAAACTACAATCCTAGCAACTTATTAAACATTGAATTACCTTGTATTGAGGTCAATCAAGAGGCTTCATTTGTTATAATAAACCCACACAAGCAAACCATAATTGACCGCAAAAACAATCAATCTTTGTCTTGGAACAGCTACTACTTAAACAAGCCACTTTCATACTTTATAGAAGGGACCTGCATTAAAAATCAAATATACTTTAACAAACAATAATGGACAACACATCAATTGTAGATTTAACTACACCAAATACCCCTGATAAAAAGGCAATTTATAACCATGCTTTTAAATTTGCTTTAATAGGCTTATTTCTAAATATTATAGTAACGATAATCAACCAGTTTGTCAATGACTCTGAATTAGAAAACGGGAAAATCATTAGTTTAATAATTGGTTTATTATCTATTGCCATTTCAACTATGATTATGCAATCTTTACTCAAAAGCTACAGAGCACAATTTTTAGATGGATGGATGAGTTTTAAACAAAGCTTTAATTTAGGATTCAAATACACCCTCATTCTTTCTGTGTTTGTAACTCTTTTTAGTGTTATTTATTTTAACTTCGTAATAGATTATGACGTAGTAATGTCTGAGCAGTTGGACAATGTAATAGCTGACTTAAAAAAACAAAATATGAATGATGAACAAATTGCTAAAACAATTGAAATTAGTAAAAAATTCATGACTCTAAACAGCATTATTATTATTGGATTTTTCTCAAATGTAATTATCCAAACAATTATTAACCTGATACTTTCAGCAATACTTAAAAAAGAAATCAAGCATGACTAATTTGTCTTTAATTATCCCTTTGCTCAACGAAGCAGAGTCCATACCTGAATTGTATCAATGGATTAAGAAAGTAGTTGACCACCATCAATTGAGTTATGAAGTTATTTTCATTGACGATGGGAGTACTGACAACAGTTGGGAAATTATCCAACAATTAAGCAGTGAAAACAAGGCAGTAAAAGGCATCCGTTTCAGACGCAATTTCGGCAAATCAGCTGCATTAAACAGTGGTTTTGAAGCTTCGAATGGCGAGGTTATTATTACGATGGATGCGGACTTACAAGACAGTCCTGATGAAATCCCTGAATTGTATAACTTAATAAAAACCGAAGGATATGACCTCATTTCTGGCTGGAAAAAAAAGCGTTACGACCCTATTACCAAAACGATTCCAACTAAACTTTTCAATTGGGCAACACGTAAAATGAGTGGTATCCATTTGAATGATTTCAATTGTGGATTAAAGGCATACAGCCATTTGGTGGTTAAAAACATAGAAGTATATGGCGAAATGCACCGCTACATTCCTGTTATTGCCAAATCAGAAGGATTTGAAAAAATTGGCGAAAAAGTGGTCGAGCACAGAGCCCGAAAATATGGCACTACTAAGTTTGGGTTGAACCGATTTGTAAATGGTTTGCTCGACTTATTGAGTATCTTCTTTATGGGTAAATTCGGCAAAAAACCGATGCACTTTTTTGGCTTGTATGGATTATTGAGTTTTATAGTTGGTTTTTTAATTGCCTTTTATTTATTGGTAAACAAAATGATTCATATTATCATCAATGAAAGAGCTGCTTTAGTGACAAGCTCTCCCTTATTTTACATTGGATTAATGTTTATGGTTTTGGGCACACAGCTATTTTTGGCCGGCTTTTTAGGCGAATTAGTAAGTAGAAACAGTGGCGACAGAAACAAGTATTCTATCTCTGAAAAAACGAACCTATAATTCATGAAAATTGTTATTGCAGGTCCAGGTTGGCCACTTAGAGGTGGACTAAGCACTTACAACGAAAGGCTTTGCAAAGCATTTATAGACCAAGGGCATGAGTGCGAAATATTGAGTTTCAAATTACAATACCCTTCGGTATTATTCCCTGGTAAAACACAGTATTCAAGCGACCCAGCTCCTGAAAACACAAAGATAAACAGCGCCATGAATTCCATCAATCCATTGAATTGGATTAATGTAGGATTGAAATACAAAAAATCGGCTCCCGACTTGGTTGTTTTTCGTTATTGGATGCCCTTTATGGCACCAGTTTTAGGTACTATTGCGCGTATTATTAAGTCAAATAAAAAAACAAAAGTGGTTGCCATTGCTGACAATATCCACCCGCATGAAAAACATTTTTACGACCGTGTTTTTACTAACTATTTTGTAAAAAGCATGGATGGATTTATTACCATGAGTCAGTCTGTTTTGAACGATTTGAAAGCATTAATTCCCGAAAAACCATCACAATTTATCCCGCACCCCATGTATGATAACTTTGGGGAAATGATTGATAAAAAAGAAGCTAAATTGGCTTTAACCCTTGACCCAACTATTCATTATTTATTGTTTTTTGGATTTATAAGAGCATACAAAGGGCTCGATTTACTTTTGAAATCATTTGCCAAAAGTGGACTGAAAGATAAAAATGTAAAGTTAATTATAGCAGGAGAGTTTTACGAAGACAGTCAGCCTTATTTTGATTTAATGAAAACATTAAACATAGAAGAGGCTATTGTAAAGCATCACGAATTTATTCCCAACTCCGAAGTTTCCAAGTATTTTTGTGCCTCAGATATTGTGGTACAAACCTATCATTCAGCGACCCAAAGTGGGGTTACGCAAATTGCCTATCACTTTAACAAACCAATGTTGGTGACCGATGTTGGAGGCTTAGCAGAAACGGTTCCGAACGGAGTGGTTGGTTATGTCACCAGTAAAAAAGAAGAAGACATAGCCGATGCATTAATAGATTTTTACGAACACCAACGTGAGGAAGAATTCTCAAAAAATGCCGAAGCACACAAAGCCGTTTTCTCTTGGGAAAACATTTGCAATGGATTGATTGAGGTATCGAAGTAGAAACCTATATTCGTTTTTATTCACGTGGAATACCCTTGTTTTAAAAGACATTTTTGTGCTTATTAAATTCCATTTTAATCTAATAATCTATTTTTGAGTTTCGTTAATATTCCTCATTTTTTTAATGTTTAATTAATTAAGATGATACATAAATACAACTATTACATAATACCTAGATACATCTTTAATGATTTTTGAGTTTGAATTTTGCGCTCAACTATATTTAAAGAGAAATGAAACAAAAATCGACTATTAAAAAGCTCTGTATGATGTTCCTTATTGGCGCATTTTCATTGCATTTAGGAGCGCAAAACATTTTCGAATTCCGAAAACAAATTGCAACAGGCACAGACGATGCCGAAGAAAGACAAACAGGTGGACAAATTGATATTACTAGCTCAGACATTGAATTAGTTTATGATGGCTCTACTGTTGGGAATCAAACTGCGGGATTAAGATTTACACAAATCAATATCCCCAAAGATGCCACAATTGTAAATGCATACATTCAATTTTGGGTTGATGAAAATACGCATACAGCCACTACTAATTTAACAATCAGAGGAGAGGCAAACGACAATTCAGCAACTTTTAGTACAGCTGCATTCAGTGTAACAAGCAGACCAAGAACTACTTCGAGTGTTGCATGGAACAATTTACCTCTTTGGCCAACATTAAACGAAGCGGGCATCAATCAAAGAACGCCTAATATCAAATCTATAGTTGATGAAATTAGAGGAAGATCGGGTTGGCAAGCAGGCAATTCTATCACTCTATTTTTCAACGGTTCGGGCAGAAGAAATGCTCATGCTTATGAAGGTAGCACGACAATGGCACCACAATTAGTAATAGAATACACTTTAAAATCAATTCCAACAACACCATTTCCAATTACAAAAAACAATATTTGGTCATACCATGATAGTGGCATTAATTTAGGAACTGATTGGAAAAACTCTGATTATGCAGATTCAACTTGGCCCTTTTATTTAGGCAAATTTGGATATGGCGATGGCAATCAAAAGACTTTATTAAGCTTTGGTTCAAATCCGTCGAACAAACATATTACCACTTATTTCAGAAAAAACTTCACCATACAAGATTCATCTATAATAGATTCATTGTTGTTTAAAATATTAGTAGATGATGGCGCTGTGGTTTATTTAAACGGCAATGAGGTTTTCAGAAGAAACATGCCAAATGGAACAATCAGCTACAACACCGCAGCAAATAATTCAATATATGGTTCTGACGAAGATACTTATTTTGAACACAGAATTGGCGCTAAATTAAGAAATGGTATTAATACTTTGGCTGTTGAGGTTCACCAATGCGACCCAGAATCGGTTGACAAAGGTTTTGATATGGAAGTAGTCGCCAAAAAACAAGACATGAAAATTACAAATTTTCCTGTAAAAAAAGGAGACGAATGGTATTTCAACGACAAAGGAACAGAATTATATGGCACTAACTGGACTGATGAAAACTATCCTCAAGAGACATTGTGGGATTATGGGAAAGCACCGCTAGGATATGGTGACCCTATGGCAACGACCATAAGCTTTGGACCAAATTCAGCCAACAAACATGTGGCTTATTTCTTTAGAAAAAAGATTTATATTGATGATACTGCTAATTTAACATCCGATTTATATGACTTTAATATCAGAAGAGATGATGGTGCAGTCGTTTATGTTAATGGTGTGGAAGTTTTAAGACAAAACATGCCTTCTGGACCATTGAATTTTAGAAGTAAATCTTCTAGTATTATTGATGGCGCCAACGAAACAACCTATTTTACCTCAACTATCCCAAAATCAGTTTTTAAAAATGGTATTAACCAATTAACTGTTGTAATTCATCAAAGAGATTCTATCAGTTCTGACTTAGGTTTTGACATGGAAATTGTAAAACATTTAAAACCCAATGCACCTGCTATGGGTTGTATCGATGGGAAAGAGCATATTTCTTGCTTTACTTCAGTAGTTCCACAAGCACAAACGACAAGAATGATTATTCCTTCTTCTCATAATTTCCAACAAATTCTAAAACAAGGTACTCCTTATACTTTAAATTCAGGAACCATTCCAGGTAATCATGATTTCACTGGTTACATTGGCAGAAATGGCAGCAGTACAGATGGTGTTCTTTCAATTAATCATGAAAATAGTCCAGGTGGTGTTTCTCTCGCTTACATGAGATATATCGACAGTACCCAACTTTGGAATGTAGATTCTATTAGAAGTGTTAATTTTGGTGTTGCAGGAATTGTTACAACAGTTAGAAACTGTTCAGGTGGTATTACTCCTTGGGGAACTATCATCACTTCTGAAGAGAGCGTAAGTTCTGCAGATGCCAATGGAGATGGTTATTTTGACATCGGTTGGAATGTAGAAATAGACCCTTGGACTGGTAAAATACCAACTTATGGCAATGCTATTTCTCAAAAACTATGGGGTTTAGGTAGAATGAATCACGAAAATGTAGTTGTAGCAAACGACAGTGTAACTGTATACCAAGGTGAAGATGGTGGTACTAACTTGGTTTATAAATTTGTTGCCGACAGAAAAATGGATTTATCAGAGGGTAAACTGTATGTATTAAAAATAGATGCTGGCATTACTTCTGGCGAACCAAATGGCACAACTGGCAGATGGATTGGAGTTCCAAATACAACACAAACTGATAGAAACAATTGTTCATCAATAGCATTAGCTGTAGGAGGCACCCAATTCAATGGCGTTGAAGATGTTGAAATCGGCACTAAAGACGGTAAAATCTATTTTACGGCCAAGGGTTTAAACAGAACTTACAGATTTAAAGATGGCGACTCAACCTTTACAGAATTTGAAACCTTTATTGGTAACAGATCATACCAAATCAATACAGGGAACAATATAGTTTCTGAAGCTTGGGGAAGCGGTAATGACAATTTAACGTTTGATGACAAAGGCAATATGTATATTCTACAAGATGGTTCTAGAAACCACGTTTGGATGGCAAGACCAGACCATACTCAAGCTGAACCTAAAGTTGAATTGTTTATGGTTTCTCCTGTAGGTTCTGAACCAACTGGTATGACTTTTACCCCTGACCACAAATTTGCATTCTATGCCATTCAACACCCTAGTTCTACCAATGTTAATCAGTTAGATGCCACAGGTAATCAAGTAAGATTTAATTCCGCCGCAATTGCTGTTATTGCAAGAAAAGAGCATTTAGGAGTTGGTATTCCAAATGTTATTATTAATGCTAACAAACAAACCATTAGAGTGGGTGATTCAATCAGATTCGAAGACTTAAGTTTTCCTTTAATCCAAAGCAGAACTTGGGCTTTTGAGGGAACTAATGATAGTATTTCAACTTTAAAAAACCCAACAGTTACTTTTACTCAAGTTGGTAAACACAAAGTAAGTATAAAAGTAAGCAACAGAACAGGTAGTGTAACAGAAGATTTTGAACAATACATCGAAGTTATTCCGGCACTTCCAATCGTGAATTTCACTTCAAACAAAACCTCAGTTTTTGAAGGCGACACTGTTACTTACACTGATTTAAGTTCTGGTTTAATTGAATTAAGAACTTGGAATTTCAACGGAGGTGATATCTTAACTTCATATGATAGTATTGTAAAAGTAGTTTACAACAGATATGGAAATTATGATGCGAGCCTTGATATCCAAAACAGTTTTGATTCTATTAACTTAACAAAACTAAGTGTTATCGAAGTAAAAAGAAAAAAACCAGTAGTTAATTTTACTCAAACAGCTATAACAGTATTTATCGACAATAACATCACCTTAACTGACTTAACTCAAAACATCATCGAAAACAGAAAATGGACCATCAATGGCGCCACTTATGTTGCAGGAACTAACATTGATAGTATTATCACTGTGAAATTTAATACCAAAGGCAAGTACACAGTGAAGTTGTGGGCATCTAATGCAGGTGGTAAAGATTCAATAATCAAACAAGCATTAATTACAGTTCATCCCAACATTCCTGTTGCCGAATTTACGAGTGATAGAACCATCGTTGACGAAAACGAATTGGTGAGATTTACAGACGTAAGTACAGGTGAAATAGCTTCAAGATTATGGAAATTTACAGGTGGTTCGCCAGCTACAAGTTTCGACAACAATGTGAATGTAGCTTATGCAAACAAAGGCACATACCCAGTTGAATTGACCGTAACAAACGAAGGCGGTTCAAAAACCATGTTAAAAACTGCTTATGTAACGGTGAATGAAAAACAAAGCACAAGCATCAACAACATCGAAAACTTGGCAGATTTCACCATCTATCCCAACCCTGTTAAGTCGGTATTGAACCTCACCTTGAACTTAGAAGCTACCAACACCGTAATAATAGAATTATTAGACATTAATGGAAAAATGATTTCTACTTTGCAAAACTCAGAATTATCTGTAGGTGCACACGAACTCAATTTAAACATTGACAACCTTAGTTTACAATCCGGTAACTATTTAATCAACATTAAAATTGGCGACAGATTAGTGACCAAGAAAATTGTAAAAGCTTAAAAAACACTAAACAAATTAAAAAAGCCATTTGTCTCTGCTTAGCCGAGACAAATGGCTTTTTTTTAACCCAAAATTAACCTAAAACTATTTATTCCACAACATTGTCGCGTTAAATTGCTTAATTATTTTAGCATGTCAAACCTACAGTTATTCCTCATTTCTACATTGATTTTATGTGCTTGTTCTTCCTCTAAAAACTATACCTATTCTGCTCCAAACCCCAACAAGGATGTTGTATATAATAATCTTAATGAGGCGCTTTTAAAATCTAAAAAAACGGAGTTTCTGAATTTAAGAAATCAGGAGTTAACCGAAGTGAATCCTGATATTCAAAAATTAACGGCATTAAAATTCTTAAACCTGATGAAAAACAAACTACCCAATTTGCCCACTGCCGTTTGTCAGCTAAAAGAACTCAGAGAACTGAACATAAGAGACAATAAAATAACTGCCTTGAACCCAGAAATTAAAAACCTAAAAGAGTTATTGACTTTAGACATGGCTAAAAACAAAATCACTGTCTTCCCGGCAGAATTTGGCAGTTTATCAAAACTCCAAAACCTTTTCAGTTCCAGCAATGCCATAGAATCTTTGGATGCAACTTTCAGTCAACTAAATAACTTGCGTTATTTGGAGTTTCAAAACAATCAAATCAGCCGTTTGTCAGCGCATCTATCTCAACTTCAAAACTTGGTGTATTTAAATTTTTCAAACAATAAAATCACTCAAATAGATTCTCAGGTTTTTAAAAACAAAACACAACTTAAAACGATTAATTTAGAATTGAATCAATTGAAACAACTGCCTTCAACTATTGGTGAATGTAGTTCTCTTAGTACCTTGATATTGTCTTTTAATCAATTGAGCACATTACCTAGTAGCATTTGCCAATTATCAGATTTGGAGGTTTTGCTTTTGTCGGGAAATCAACTTACAACTTTGCCTAGCAACATTGAAAACCTTAAAAACCTAAGAACCCTTATACTTAAAGACAATCCAATGGATGCTTCAGAAATCAATCGTATTAAAAAAGCATTGCCACTTTGTACTGTAATCTTTTAAAAATATGTTAAGACTACTCCTTTATTTCATCTTATTTGTTAGTCTTCATTTATTACTTTGGTCGTGTAACTCAAGTAATACTGCACAAACTAACGAGGGTAAAGCCCTTGCAACACAATATTGTCAAGGCTGCCATCAATTGCCCGACCCAAGTCAACTCGACAAAAACACTTGGCAAAACCATGTGCTACCCAAAATGGGGCATTTTTTGGGATTTTACAAAACACCCGAAGAGCGTTTAAGTTTATTTGAAAACAACCCTGCGGATGAACACTTGAAACTTAAAAACATTTACCCTGAAAAACCTTTGTTGTCTGAAGAAATTTGGAAAACCATTCAACAGTATTACATTCAAAATGCGCCCGATAAACTCGAGGTTGAACCACTAGACAT
>JBIPNH010000086.1:0-9596 GCA_044373665.1 Bacteroidia bacterium | reverse complement strand
CAAAGTGGAACTTTCCAATTATACCAAAATTAATCAGTTAGATGGATTGAGATTGGTAGGAAATTATGCCTTCCAAGGAACACAGTTTTCGTTCAAAGTGAATGGAGAAAACACACAAACGGCAGAAAAAGGTTTTTTGGTAAATCGACAAAATAAAATCCAATCCTACCGCTCTGATTTGGCTTATCAGTTTAAAAAAATGCAATTGGGTGTGAGTGGTGAGTTGGAAGAAAGTCGATTTAATAACGACACAAGCGATGCCATGCAATTGCAATCTTTTAAATACGAACAAGTGTCTTTTAATGTCAAAAGTTTGTTGAGTAAACAGTTTAATTACAAAATTGAAGGAAGTGTTAGGCAAGACTATATTCCAAGGGGACAGCAATTTGAGTTTTTTTCAAACAGTATTAACTATTCAATAAATGCGGATTATATTTCCAAGAAAAACAATCGACTTAGTTTGGTTCAAACATACCGATACTTCAGGCAGAAAGTAGCAATTGACCAACCTCAAACTGTGCTTGGCAGACTTGAATATGTGTCTACATTTTTAAAGAAAACAATAGTAAGTAACAGTTATTACCAAGTGGGAACAGGGAGGGAGCAAAAAAGACAATTTTCGTATCTACCTGTTTTGTCAGGAACAGGCACACATTCGTGGATAGATTACAATGGAAATGGTTTGGAGGAACTTAATGAATTTGAGGTTGCGGCCTTCAAGGACCAAGCCAATTATGTGAAAGTATTTTTGCCTACAAACGAATTTATTTACAGTTATATCAATGAGTTCAATCAAAGTTTCAGAATTCAAGCACCCTTAAATTGGCAGTCGCAAAGCAAGTTCAAACGTTTTGTAAGTCGTTTTAACACCATAACCTCCTACAAAGCGGATAGAAGATTAACGGACAATGATTTAAGAGTGATTTTAAATCCTTTTCAACTGAATGTTGCCGATTCAACGTTAATTACGGTGAACGGATTAATCAAACAAACAACGTTTTTCAACCGTTCTAATTCCAAGTTTGGTATAGAACACAATATCCAAACATCTAGAGGAAAGCAGTTTTTGAACAATGGTTTTGAATGGCGACAACAAGACAAGCAAAGTGTGGTTAATAGAATTGGTATTTCCAAGCAGTTCAACTTAATTGTTCAAGCTGAACAATCGGTTAAAAGCAATCAAAGTCAGTTTTTTGAAAACAGAAATTTCAGATACACCTCACAGGTTTTCTCACCCGAGTTGTTTTACCAATCAAGTAAAGGCTTTCGACTAGGGTCGTTTTACAAATACACGCAAGCGTTGAACGATCCTTTGTTTTCAAAAGACAAAGCCTTTATTCATGAATTTGGATTAGAGGGGAGGTACTTCATCGTAAACAGAGGAAATGTTGATGTGAAGGCCAGTCGATTTAATGTTAATTATTTGGGAAATGTAAGCAGTCCCTTAGGATTTGATATTTTAAATGGACTGAACAATGGAAACAATACCACTTGGAGTGTTAGTGTAGGAGGTAAAGCAAAAAATAATCTACAAATTAATGTCAGTTATGAGGGACGGCAAAATCAATTTGGACCAATCGTTCACATAGGTAGAGCCGAGGCTAGGTATATTTTCTAGTTTTTTATTGTTTTTTACTAATTATATGGTCATTTTTGTGTCGAGTTGAAAAAGGATTAATTTAAATGAGTAGATATAAAAATTTAATAATAGCGTTGGTCATTTTTGTGGGCTTTGTTATTGTGTCAATGGTCTTTATCTCTTGGTTTACCAAGCATGGAGAAAGATTGGAAGTTCCCAAAGTGGAAGGTTTGGCATTGGCAGGTGCAGAGGAGTTGATTGATGAAAATTCGATGGAATTAGTTGTAATCGACTCTGTTTACAATGAAGAAATGAAACCTTTTACGATTGTAGAACAAGATCCTAAGCCCGGAATGATGGTAAAATCAGGTAGAAAAATATACGTTACCGTTAATACAGGGATTAAACCAAAGGTTAAAATGCCAAAATTAGTGAACGGTTCTTCTAATTTGGCTGCTGTTTTACTTAGAAATGCAGGTTTGAAACTTGGAAGAGTCGATTCTGTTAAAAGTATTTTTGGAACAGGTTTAGTTATTAAACAAAAATTCAAAAATAAAGAAGTGCTTCCTAATACCATGTTAGACAAAGGTTCTATCATTGATATCGTTGTTTCCAAAATGGTATCAAATAGCGATACTACAGCTTTGCAAAACATGCGAAATGGGGTTGAACAAAAAATTCAAGAAGATGAATTTTAATCATTTTTAATTATATTTGTTGTTCGTCATGACAAGAATTTGTTTTTTCCTGCTTAGTTTTTTGTTTGTAAATGTTGCCTTTGCTCAAAATGCAATCATCACTCCTTTAAAATCTCGTTTTATTCAATCAGAGTTCAAGGCGAAATTGTATCCTTCCAAACGAGCCCTAACTGATACTCTTAAATTGCCTTTTTTTGACGATTTTACCTCAACTGTTGGATTCCCCAATGCCTTGTTATGGCAAGACAGTAATGTTTATGTAAACCATCATTTTGCAATTTCTCCACCTACATTTGGAGTGGCTACGTTTGATAATTTGGACAGAACAGGAAAACCCTATCGTCCATTGAGTGGCACCTCTCACGGTCCATCCGATACACTCACTTCATCGCCTATCAATTTACGAACCTATCAAAGTGGGTTAAATACTCTCAATTATCAAATTTCCGATTCTATTTATTTGAGTTTTTTTTACCAAGCACAAGGTTTAGGAGATCCTATCGACCGTTCTGATTCTTTGGTTCTAAAATTCAAAAATCAAGCAGGTGATTGGAAAACAGTTTGGAAAGTGGCTGGTCCAATGAAACCTGTATTTAAACAAGTGTTAATAGGTATCAAAGAAACACAATATCTATACAAAGGATTCCAATTCAGACTAATAAACTATTCCAAAAGTACAGGAAACATGAACCAATGGCATGTGGATTATGTAAGAATGAAGTCGAGCAGAAACAGTGTAGATACAGTAATTCGTGATGTGGCCATTAATGAAGTACCTAAAGGTCCTTTGAAATGGTATGAAAGCATGCCTTACAAGCACTTTAAAGGCAATCCATCTTTTAATACATTGGATAATCACCAATTTCAGTTGCGCAATAATTATACATTGGGAACCAATGTGCAATACCAATATGAAGTGCGCAATCGCTACAATCAAGTGGTAAAAAATATACCAACAACCTCAGCAAGAAACGTGTTGGCGCAAAGTGATACGATTGAAAAGTTTCTCTCTTTCCCTATGGATACTTTGAGTGGAGAGTTCCCACTGTTGCGATTCAAATACACTATTTCTCCTCAAGCCAATGACGGAACGCCTGATGATTATTCAAGCCTTTCGTCGAACAATGAATACACCAAAACAACCCATTTTAAGAACTATTTTGCTTATGACGATGGTTCTGCTGAAGGTGGTTTCGGATTGGATTATGGTTCATTGCCCAATGGTCCAGGATATGCAGCCCAAAGATTCCAAACCTTTGCCCCTGATACATTGCGAGGTATTTCTGTGTTTTTCAACAGAAGTGTAGAAGAAGCCGCATTCAAATCTTTTTCATTGATGGTTTGGAAAAATATTTCAGAACCACCAAGTAATTCTATGAGTAATGATGTTTTGCTCAAAAAGATAGACTTAGGTTCAACCGTTTATACCGATTCAATCAATGGTTTTGTTGACTTTATATTTGACACTGCCGTATACATTCCTCAAGGTGTATTTTACATTGGATGGGTTCAAAACACCAGTTTTTTGTTAAATGTAGGGTATGATAACAATTACAAATACGCGCATCAAGGCGGACGAAATCCTAATTTGTTTTTCAATTTAAACGGCTATTGGGAAAAAGTGTCAGCATCCATTACAGGCGCTGTTATGATGCGACCTATTGTTGGAAAAGTTATCAAAAATCCACTTTCTGTGAATGAACCTGTTCAAAAGGGGAATATCAAAATTTACCCCAATCCGTCAGGAACAAGTGCTTACTTGAATATAGAATCAGATAAAGCCTTAAAACAAATTGAATTTATAGATGTTCAAGGAAGAATAACAAACAGCTTTGAAATAGCAGAAGGTGAATCTAATTTACCTTTGAACGATTTGAGAGCAGGGTTTTACACATTAAGAATTAAAGATTACCAAGGGAATATAACTTATAAAAAATACATAAAAAACGATTAAATATGTCAGTAGATATCAGCGTACAAGAACTTAAAGAAAGACTAGACAAAGGCGAAAAGATAATTATAATAGATGTTCGTGAACCATACGAATACGAAGAATATAATATTGGGGCTCAATTAATCCCTTTGGGTGATTTACAAGGTCATATTGATGATTTTGAAGAAATGAAAAATGAAGAAATTGTCGTTCATTGCCGTTCAGGTGCAAGAAGTGCCGCTGCCAAAGGATTTATGGTTCAAAATGGTTATACCAATGTTAGAAATTTAATCGGAGGTATAATGGCCTACGCTGAATTGAAATAACTTGCTGAAATTTAAATTTACATCGATAGTTTTAGGATGTATTTGTATTGCTTTGCTTAGTAAATGCAAGCAATCTTCTCCAAGTACTGCTGAACAAGTTTCGCCGTACCTCAATCATATTGATTCTGTTAAATATTTAGGAATTAACGCTTGTAAGGATTGTCATGCCGATAAATATGAGTCGTTTTTAGAAACTGGAATGGGTCAAAGCTTTGATAAAGCTAGTTTTACTAAAACAGCGGCCAACTTCCGAAATGTAAAACCGGTTTATGATGCTTATTTAGATTTGTATTATTTACCACTTCTTATTGACAGTCAAATTTATATCAAAGAATACCGCTTAGAAGGCACAGATACTGTTTTTTCTAGAACCGAAAAAATAAAGTATATCGTAGGTTCGGGCCACCATACTAATTCACACTTCACTGAGGAAAATGGATTTGTTTTTCAAGCCCCTCTTACATTTTACACACAAAAAGGGCAGTGGGATTTGCCTCCCGGATTTGAAAATGGTCAAAACACAAGATTTAATAGAAAAATAGGGTTAGAATGTATGAGTTGCCACAATGCTGTTACTTCGTTTTCGCCACTTTCGGATAACAGGTACGAGGAATTGCCTCACGGTATCAATTGTGAACGGTGCCATGGTCCCGGGCAGGTTCACGTGGAGAGAATGAGAAAAGGAGAGGTGGTAGATGTTGAAAAAGGGGTTGATTATAGTATTGTGAACCCAAGAAAATTAAGTTGGAACAGGCAAATAGATATTTGTCAGCGTTGCCATTTACAAGGCAATGCGGTACTTAAACCTGGTAAAACATTCTTGAGTTTTCGTCCCGGTATGAAATTGTCCGAAACACTTGACCAGTTTTCGCCAACTTACGAGGGTGAAGAGCCTTTTGTTATGGCAGCACATGCTGAAAGATTTCAGAAAAGTGCTTGCTTTATTCAAACAGTAAAAGGCGATTTGGAAAATGAAAAGACAAGGGTTGGTTTTACTTGTATTAGTTGTCATAACCCTCATGTTTCGGTCCGCAAAACCAATGTTTTACAGTATAATAACGTGTGTGTGAGTTGCCATAATACACCAAAACAGAAACAATGTAATGATAAAAAAGGATTCTTAAAATCGAGCAATTGCGTGTCGTGTCACATGCCAAGTTCAGGCACATCGGACATTCCCCATGTTACTGTTCACGACCATTACATTCGAAAACCACAACAAACGGAAGTTAAAACAGGGGCGCTCAAAGGACTTAGATGTGTTACCAATCCCAATCCCGATATATTAACAGAAACCAAGGCTTATATAAGTTATTACGAAAAGTTTGAAAGCAACCCCTTGTATTTAAAGATTGCCGAAGAGAAAGCAAAACAATTGAAGGAAAAGGAGTTGCTTCACTTGCAAACATTAATACATTTGAATTATGTAAAGTTTGACTATAAAGCAATTATAGAATTGGCTTCAAAAAGAGATAATTTAAATGAACCTTGGAGTAATTACCGAATATCAAAAGCCTATGAAAAAGAAGGTCAGTTGAAAAAAGCAATAGAATGGATGCAATTGGTGGTAATCCAGGAGTCCCAAAATCTTGATTTTATGGTTCAATTTGCCGGTTTATTAATCAAGGACAAACAAACCGCTAAAGCCATTAAGGTATTAAAAGAGCACAACTTATTGTACAGCAAGGGAGCCGAGGCACATGCTTTGTTAGGTTATGCCAATTTATTGGATGGAAAATTGTCCGAAGCAAAAAAATCTCTCCTTCATTCTTTATCGCTCGACCCCGACTTGATGTTTGCAATGGAGTATTTAAGGCAGTTGTACCAAACAACAGGAGAAAAAGAGGCGGAATTGCAAATAGACAACAGAATACAAAAGCTTAAAAGTAGGCTTAAAATCAAACAATAATTTATCTTTAAACTCTTGGTAAGGTTCAATATATTTGCAGTGAATCATGGAAAATACCATTAAGCAAATAACTATAAATGCATTACGCGATTTATATCAAACAGAAATTAATCTTGAACAAGTAAAGTTGGAGCCAACAAACTCCGATTTTAAAGGAGATTTCACGCTTTTGACTTTCCCATTTTTAAGGCATTCCAAAAAAAATCCAGAACAAACTGCACATGAGTTAGGTGCTTACATAGTTGAAAAAATCAATGAAATTGAAAGTTATAATGTGGTAAAAGGCTTCTTAAACTTAGAAATTAATCCTTCCTATTGGGTTAATAAACTGCTTGAAGTTAATTGTAATATTGCCAACAGCACCCATCAAAAAGTAATGGTTGAATATTCTTCTCCCAATACGAATAAACCACTTCATTTGGGTCATGTTAGAAACAATTTATTGGGTTACAGTGTGGCTGAAATTTTAAAGAAAAGTGGGAATGAGGTTTACAAAATTAACTTAATCAACGACCGAGGGATTCATATTTGTAAAAGTATGTTGGCATGGCAGCTGTTTGGTAACAATGAAACACCTGAATCGGCCCAAATGAAAGGCGATCATTTGGTGGGGAAATATTACGTTATTTTTGACAAGGCTTATAAAGCTGAAGTTTCTGAGTTGGTAAACCAAGGAGTTGAACAAGAGCAGGCCGAAAAACAAGCGCCCCTTATTCTAAAAGCTCAAGAAATGCTTAGAAAATGGGAGAGTGGCGATGCTGAAGTTATTCAGCTTTGGAAAACAATGAACGAATGGGTTTATGCTGGGTTTGAATCTACTTATAAAGAATTAGGCGTTAATTTCGACCGTTTTTATTACGAAAGTAATACTTATCAGTTGGGGAAAGACAATATTGAAGAGGGTTTAGCAAAAGGGGTGTTTTACAGAAAACCCGACCAAAGTGTGTGGATCGATTTAACCGAAGATGGATTAGACCACAAATTGGTATTGAGAAGTGATGGAACTTCGGTTTACATTACCCAAGACATTGGAACGGCTTTGTTGAAATACCAAGATTACCATTGCGACAAGAGTATATATGTAGTTGGAAACGAGCAAGATTACCATTTTAAAGTCTTGTTTTTGATATTGAAAAAATTGGGTTACAGTTGGTCAAACGGTTGCTATCATTTAAGTTATGGTATGGTGGATTTGCCAAGTGGTAAAATGAAAAGTAGAGAAGGTACGGTAGTAGATGCAGATGATTTAATATCAGAAATGATTGAAACTGCCAAGGTTAAAACAGAGGAACTTGGTAAAACAGAAGGATTAAGTGACGAAGAAAAACAGCAATTGTTCAGAATGTTGGGATTGGGAGCATTGAAGTTTTACATGTTAAAAGTAGATCCTCAAAAAAGAATGTTGTTTAATCCACAAGAGTCGATTGACTTTCAGGGAGATACTGGACCATTTGTGCAATATGCGTTTGCGCGTATAACAAGTATGCTCAAAGCGGCCAAACAATTGAATCAAGAAATTGCATTTAAGTCAGTTGAGGTTTCAAGTTCAGAAATTGCGTTAATTAAAACATTGGTTAATTACCCCTTGGAAGTTGGAAAAGCAGCACAATCATACAGCCCTGCCGTTATTGCACATTATTCATTAGAATTGGCAAAGGCATTTAACAGGGTTTACAATGATGTTCCTTTTTTACGTGAAAAAGACGATTCAAAGCGCTCGTTTAGATTGTTTTTGGCAAGTAAAACAGCCGATATAATTCAGGATGCATTGGCATTGTTAGGGATAGATTGTCCAGAAAGAATGTAAGCTAAAAGTAATTTTTTATGGAAGGCGAAAAAAAAGAAACTTCGGTTCAAAAGGGGATTTACAGGCATTTTAAAGGCAGGGAGTATTTGTTGATAGAAATTGTTACCCATTCGGAAACCTTAGAAAAAATGGTTGTTTATCAGGCATTGTATGGTGATTTTTCCTATTGGGTCCGACCGTATGATTTGTTTTTTGAGAGAGTGTTGCTTGAAGGGCAATACGTTCCAAGATTTGAATTCATTCAAAAACAAGATTAAAAGCTTAGTTTTTTGATAAAAAAATTTTGCTTTGATGTTTAATTTGTTAAATTTGCATTTACAATATATTTATATCAATATGAAAAAATTAATCTATTCAGCATTAAGCTTTGCTATTTTAGCATCTACATTATTTGTAGGATGTGGCAAAGATGAGACAGTCGATCCAACAAATCCAGTAGCATTAGGACCAAACATTACTTTTCAAACAAATTCAGGTAGTGGTTCAGGCGTATATACCTTCGCTGATGGTAGCGTATTAACAGGTGATGTTATTAAAATTGGAATGAGATTAACCTCAGATGTGAATTTAAAAACTTCAAAAATTGCAGTTAACTTTAATGGAGTAGGTGATGTTGTTTTACACGACTCTACATACACAAGTAATACAAAAACGAGTAGCAAAGATGTATCTTACAAATTCCCTACTCAAAAAGGTGCTTATGTATTCACTATCTATGCAACAGACAAAGATAACAACTCAAAAACTGCAAAAATCACAATCATCGCTAAAGGTCCATTGACTGACAGAGGAATTGGAACATTTTATAGCTTAAAAGCTGTAGATAATTTCAGTGCTTTTGATTTGATGTTAGGAGAAGCTATCACTGCTTCAGGTACAGCAAATATTTCAAGTAGAGACATAGTAGACGGTTCAACTGGTGCAACTTTATCTAAAACTTGGAATACTCAAAACGGAACTATGTTCTTAAAATCAGATGCTACTGGTAAAATTGGTGGTAAAATTTACGGTCAATTCTCTGCAGAGCAAGATGTTATTGATGCTTGGAATGCAGCACCTGCAGCAAGTAAAACTTCATCAGTTAGTAACGTTGACGTTGGGGATTTAATTATCGCTAAAGTAGTTCGTTCTGGTCAATCGTATTATTTTGTTATCGGTATCAACGATGTACAAGATGGAACAGGTTCAGAAAATGATTTCTACGAATTCCAATACAAACAATAGTATTTAACAATATTTTGATAACGAAAAAGTCCTGCAATTGCAGGACTTTTTTTATGACCGAACTTTTCTATTCTACAGTAAGCTTAATGAATAATAATGGTTGCATATCCTCAAATAATA
>JBIPNH010000085.1:0-9618 GCA_044373665.1 Bacteroidia bacterium | reverse complement strand
CAAACTCTTAATACAACAGTGAATGCACCAATTAGTAATCCATAATAGATTTTACCAATATTGGTTTGTGCCGCACTTACTGGGTCAGTAGCCATATAAACAGCACCAAAAGCAAAACCACCCATTAATAAATGAGACAATGGATTAGCTGCCATGTAAATATTGTTTAAATGTAAACCTGCATTTAATGAGTTCATCATTAATCCCATTGCAAATCCACCAATGAATACAGAAGCAATAATTCTCCAACTGCCTATTCCTGTAAGTATTAAAATTAATGCACCTATCAAGATAGCGAGAACAGAGGTTTCTCCAATGGAACCTTGTTCCAAACCGACAAACATTTCCCACATTGAAGCAGTAGCTACTTTTCCTTCACCATATAAACTCAATGAAGTTGCTCCGCTAAAACCATCAACTGCATCATTTCTATTGGCTGCTACCCATAAAAAGTCACCATTTGATAAATATTCACCGGCCATGTAGGCTGGATAAGCAAAGAATAAAAATACTCTGGCAGTTAAAGCTGGATTTAATAAATTCATACCAGTGCCACCAAATACTTCTTTACAAACTACCACTGTAAATGCAGTAGCTACACCCACCATCCACAATGGAATAGAAGGAGGTAAGCACAATGGAATTAACATACCTGTAACTAAGAATCCTTCATTAACTTGGTGACCTCTTATTTGTGCAAATATGAATTCAACCGCCAAACCAACAATATAAGAAACAGCAACAATTGGTAATACCACAATAGAACCTTCTATCATGTTGTCAAGTAGGGTAGATTCAATTCCTAATGCTCTGAAATGTTGGTATCCAACGTTCCAAATACCAAATAGTAGGGCAGGAATCATAGCAATAACGACGGTAAACATCGTTCTTTTTAAATCGATACCATCTTTGATATGTGTACCACCATGGGTTGTATGGCCGGGTACAAATAAGAAAGTGTCAATGGCATCAAAAGTGCTTCTTAATTTTTCGTATTTACCACCCTTGTTAAACTCAGGGCGTAAACGATGTAAGACTTCTTTTAATTTATTCATGGATATATTATGCTTCTTTTTCTAAGTATGTTAAACCTGATTCTATTATTTCTTGAATTGGGGCTTTTGATGTGCAAATAAATTCACATAATGCCATGTCTTCAGGACCAACTTCGTATAATCCTAAAGATTCCATATTCTCTATGTCATTTGCCATACAAGCTTTGATTAATTGCAATGGCATAATATCCATTGGTAATACTTTTTCGTAATCGCCTGTTACTACAAATGCTCTTTCCTCACCGTGCATGTTGGTGTTTACCTTGTATTTTTTCTCAGGGAAAATAAAACTAGGCATAGTCATTGACAAACTTGGACGTGGATATGATGGAAGTAACCATCCTAAAAACTCTTCGTCATCACCTTCTGGTATTACAGTAACCAAACTATCGTAATAACCTAAATAACCATCAGCACTTATTTTATTTCCTGTTAAAACGTTACCAGAGATTACTCTTTGATTACCTGCTTGTAAATTGTGATCCAATACACTGCTTACACTTGAACCAATTAGCATTTCATAATATTGCTTGTTTATAACTTCTGTACCTGCAATTGCAACTAGTTTTCTTGCATCGTATTTGCCTGTGTTGAACAAACGACCAACAATTAACACATCTTGAGGGTTGATAAACCAAACAATATCATTTCTTGTGATAACGGGATCAAGGTGGTGGATTTGAACACCAACATTCCCACTTGGGTGTGGTCCATCAAAATAAGTTTTTACAACACCATGAGCATGCTCTAACGTATCACAATTGTTAAGTCTTTTTGATAAGTTTAGATAAACTTTTCCTTCAGTTAATTTTGTAAGCGCATCAATTCCTGCTTGAAAATCTTTGGATTGTCCATTCAAAATGTAGTTGTAATCAACACCTAGTGGTGCTGAATCAAAACCTGAGATAAAGATTGAACGTGGAGGATGATTGGCATCTGCAATTTTGTTGAAGGGTCTTTGACGCAATAAAGGCCAAACTCCACTTGCTAACATTTTGCTGCTAACTTCTTCTTTTGTCAATTGTTTAGGGTCAGCAGTTCCAAAATCTTTGTAACTTGACTGAGCATCAGAAAGAATAACAATTTCATGAATTACACGTTTTTCACCTCTTTTGACTTCAATGACTTCTCCACTTACCGGCGAAGTGAACACCAATTGTTCATTTTCTTTGGCATAAAAAAGTGGGTCACCCGCTTTTACTTCAGAGCCTTGCTCTACAATAAGTTTTGGTGTAATCCCTTTGAAATCAAGGGGTTTAATTGCGAAATTTCTTGAAATTTCATTCTTCTTCGTAAACCTAAGGGCTTCCCCTTCTAGTTTAATGTCGAATCCTTTGGTTAATTTAATAGTCTTGGCCATAGCGTAAGGCATTTTCTGAAAACGCACGCAAAAATATCATTTATGTTCAATAAAACAAGGTGTAAATGAAAAAAGTTTCTTTATATTTTTATTAATGATTGTGAATTGTTTGTTTGTGAATTGTTTAATCTTAAAAATACACTTTTTAATAATTATTGATTAAATTTGCATTGGTATTTTAAACACCATATTTATGAAATTTATTCAATCAATTAGTCTCTTCTTTTTTATTTTCTTAAACATTACTACTTATGCCCAATTCAATGAAGTTAATATCAACATGAGTAAGGGAATGCAAAGTGGTTTGAAAATTAAAGTAAAAAACTTAAGTAAAGAGATTGCATTCCAAGGGGTTACAGAAGTATTGTCGGATAAAAATTCAGCACTTGTGCCAGTGTTTAATTCTGAGGAAGAGATATTCTTTACTAACTTGAGTTTACCTTTGGTAAGTAATTTAAAATGTGCTCTTTATGGTATATTTTTAAGTCAAGATTCTTCTTTTGTAGTTTGTGTAGCGACAGAAGAAAAAATGATTAATTCCAATAATTCTCTTAAAGAAATGATTGGGGTTCAATCCTTGTGTTTGGAAGTAAAAAAACAAATTGAAAAAGTTATTAAAGCCCAAAATATTGATTCTTTAAAACTTAAAATCTCCCAAATGGAAACTGAATATCAAAAGGTATCTGATGATATTGAAAAATTAAAACGAGTTGTTAAAACTGATAATAAGGAAGCTTCTAAAGATGAAAAGTCGGCTATTAAAACCAATGAACAATCTAAATTAACGGTTTCTGAAATTGAACAAACCAAATTAAACATTGCAAGTCAACAAAAAGAAATCAATGAGTTTCCGCTCGATCAATTGGAAAATGAAAATAAATTTAAAAACAGCAATATCTCTTCAAACCGAAAATTGATTAAAAAACTAGGTAAATCGAACCGAAAACTAAGTGATAAAATCATCAATGAACGAACCGAAATTGAAGTTAATAAACAATTGATTTTGAATGTGAAAGACAATGTTAAGGAACTTAATAAGTTAAACAAATCTCAGTTCAAACATGAAAGTAAAATCAATAAGTACCAATCGCAAATTGATTTTAATAAACAAAACATTCAATTAAAACGTATTGAGATAAACAATGACAGTTTAGTTGTTAAACGTAACGAAAAGAAAATGGATGATTTTGATGTTAAAGGTCGTCAAAGGGAAGTTAACAAACTCCTAAATAAACAGCAAGATCTTGAAAAAAAGAACATCAAACAAAAGTCTAAAATTGCAAATTCAACAACTGAAGCAGACATGAAAAGAAAAGAAGCTGAAGCCGCACAAGCCAAAACCAATGCTTTAACAGACAAACAACTAAAGCTTAAAGAAGAGATAGAATTGCTTAAATCCGAATTGAGATTACTCGAACGCTAGTTGACTCCCATTCCAAACAAAGCAAAATCATATTTGACAGGGTCTATCGGATCGAACTTCTTTAACCTTTCTGTTAAATAAACCGCATTTTCCCAACTCGTTTTTTCTTCTTTAAGTAAATTTAATTTTAATGCTTGTCTGATGACATGCACATCTAATGGACAAATCAATTGTGAAGGTTTTATGTGTTCCCATAGTCCAAAATCAATTCCCTTGTCATCCTTCCTAACCATCCATCTCAGAAACATGTTAAGCCTTTTACACGCACTGCCACTGTCGGGATAGGCAATGTGTTTTTTGGTTCGACTGACAAAATAAGGACTCATTTCAAAACTTTTGCGAAATTGGTTTATCCCATTTTTAACATTTAGGTCTTTGGGCTTTACCCCTTCAGAAAATGCTTGTTCTAATCCTCCTTGATTCAAATACAAGTCTTTTAAAAACCCTATAATGCTCAATAAATCGGTGTCGTTAAATGTTCTGTGAACAAAATCTAAACAGGCTTTTAAGTCTTTGTCTTGGTGTTGTGTTATAAATTGAAAAGGCTTGTTTTCGAATATTTCAATCAATCGGTGAGCGTTTTTGATTATTGTTACCCTTTGTCCCCAAGAAAGAATACTTACCAAAAATCCCATTATTTCAATGTCTTCTTTTTGTGTAAATAAATGAGGAATAGAGATGGGGTCATTCGCTATAAATCCCTTTTGATGATGTCGTTCGAAGGCTTCATTTAGAATAATTTCTAAAGATTTAGAAGTTATTTTTGCGCCCATTTATCTGATTAACCTTACAACTCCATTTGCATTTTTTGTAAACTTAGTTTTACTATTGGTGAATTCATACAAGTAAAAATAAGTACCATCTGAACAGGGCCTTGATATGTCATTATTAATACAACCATTCCAAAACTCTTGCTCAGGATAAGTGAATTCGTAAACGATTTCTCCCCATCTGTTGTATATAAATCCTCTTAATTGGTCGAATCCAATCATCTTGACCTCAAAGAAGTCATTAAATTCATCCCCTTGGGAATTCCCATTTTGTAGTTTGAAAGGGGTAAACACATTTGGAATAACTAAATTATTCGAGTCGCACGAAATAAAAGTCAATTGAAGGGTGTCCGAATAAACACAACTGTTGGAATCGGTAACCCTTAACCAAACTTTTTGACTTGAATTCAATGTTGTTTTATTGGATGTGGAACCGTTGCTCCATAAATAAGTCGCTTTAGGTAAATTACTTGGTTCAAACGTGATTAATTTCCCTTTACAAATCAAAGTATCTTTGCCAAGTTCGAAAAATGGTTTTTTGTAAATCTCAATGGTTTTAGAAATTGAATCTTGTTTGCACCCAGCATTGTTAGGGTATTGAATCGCCACTTTTAAATTGAAGGTACCAACCTTGTTGTATTGTTTGCTAACAGAATCACCTACAGCGCTGCTACCATCTCCAAAACTCCAATTGTAAATGGCCAATGAGTCTGATTTGGCTTTAAATGTAAATTGGTATGAACTGTCACAGGATGAAAGTTTATTTTCACTTAATGTTAATTCTGTTTCATTATTGGTAAAGTTGCTAGACAATGCCGTGGCATAACTCTCATCTCTTCCCATTGCATAAATATAAGAATGAAATCCAGTTTTGGACTGTAAAAAATAGTTTAAACTTGGATTCATAGACAATGTGCCTATCATTTTGCCGCATTTTTCTGTAAAACGAGTGGTATCTATTCGGACACTGTTGAGTGATAATTGCCACAGTTTCCCTTTTTCTGCAACTATACCCAAGTAAAATTCACTAGGAGTGGAGGAGTTGTTTGAAATATTGGAAGTGGTGGTATAGCTAAAGCCAACTTGAGTGGTGGTTTGACTGTTTGGTAATAAAGCCATCATGCTTGGATTACCTAAACTGTTGGGATGACCATTGCAACCTCCGCTTCTCATCAGTTGTGTTACAGATATTTTTTTATTAGCCTGAATACAAACTGAATTATTGGCCGCTTCCCTGGATTTCAAAACTTCTCCTTCATTCAATATCGCCACAAGATTGCCATCAACAATGATATTGGTATTGTCTTCAGTGGCAGTCACTTGATAATTATAACCATCTAAATTGCCCTGAAATGGAATGGTAGTATACTCATTTCCGAGATATTGAAGGGGAATGGTTTGGTTGTATAAATGGTCGCACCCTCTGCATGAAGTATTGTTGTAATCGACAAAAGAACACATCGCACCTTCGAATACTGCAAACTTTTTACATCCCGAAGTATTCCAAATTTTAGTACCTGCAAAAGATTGACTGTCTTGTGCTTGCGCTCTGTATAGTTGACCTTTGTTTAAGGTAACTTGAAACAAAAGGTCTTTACTCAAACTAGTTTTGGAGTCAGCCGTTGGTAAAATATTGATTCTAACGCCGTCTTCCAAAGCGACAACGGTAAATAAACTGTTATTAGACAATCCAATAGACTGGTCGCCCCGAGTAGTATTGATATAATAAACAGGATTATTAGGGACTTTTTCAGTTGGAATAATTGTACTCATGTCCGTGCTATTGAGCGCATTGTTCATAGCCATTAAAGTGATAGGTTCCACTGCAGTGATTAAAATACTTCTACTGGGATTAAATACAGAGGCGAGGGGAGTGCCAGAACTTCTGAAATAGTTTATTTGAGTGTCGCGACCCCACAAATTAAAGGTCTCCGTGTAGGTTGCGCATCTAATTGTTACACTGTTTCTAGTGGTTTTGGAATGAATTACAAATGAAATTTTTTCGAAAGTAAAATAATTGTCTAGAAAACAGAATCTAAATTCTTTGCCGTCATTAAAAACATTAGATTGGCCATTCAATGGATTTTGAACAAACCAAAAGGAAAATAGTAAACCAAAAAGAATGAATTTGTTGTGCAAGTTTTTCGAATTTATGCAAATATAAGTTTGACTCTTTAGTTTTATCTTATAATTTATTAACTTTGACGACAAAATGGAGGCTAAAGTTGTATTTAGTTTTTAATTTGCCACTTTATTTAATATAAAACAATTAACCAATAAGAATGAAAAAGATTTATTCAATGAGTATTGCCATCTTGTTTATGGCTACAAATTTTGTACACGCTCAGAGTACAGCCACTTTAATTAAAAAAGTGGAAGCACAGCCCGGAAAGCTTGTTATTCCTTACGAAAAATACCGTTTACCTAACGGATTAACTGTTATTATTAACGAAGATCACAGCGATCCAATCGTGCATGTTGAGGTAACTTACCACGTAGGTTCAAACAGAGAAACACCAAGAAGAACTGGGTTTGCCCACTTTTTTGAACACATGATGTTTCAAGGTTCACAAAACGTAGCAGACGAAGAGCATTTTAAAATTGTTCAAGGTTCAGGTGGAGACATGAACGGAACTACTAACCGTGACAGAACTAACTATTTTGAAACAGTTCCTAGCAATATGTTGGAAACTGCTTTGTGGTTAGAAGCTGACAGAATGGGTTTTTTATTACCTGCTTTCACTAACAAAAAATTTGAAACGCAAAGAGCAACAGTAAAAAATGAAAAAGACCAACGTTATGCCAATGGATACGGTATGTTGCCAGAAATTCAAGACCAAACAATATACCCTTATGCACACCCATACAGTTGGCAAACAATAGGTTATGTTGATGATTTAAACGCAGCCGATTCAAACGATTTGAAAAATTTCTTCTTAAAATGGTATGGTCCAAACAACGCTATTTTAGTAATTTCGGGCGATGTAAATACACAATCAGCTTTACAAATGGTAGAAAAGTATTTTGGTTCAATCAGCAAAGGTGTTGATGTGCCTGCTTTACCAAAAAAACCTGTAACGTTAGAAGAAATAAAAATTAAAAATGTTGACAGTAAAGTGCAATTGCCATTGTCTAGTATTACATATCCAACAGTTCCTACATTTCACAATGATGAAGCAGCATTGGATATTTTAGCAAGTATTTTAAGTGATGGTAAAAACTCTTATTTGTACAAACAATTCGTTGACAATGGTAGCGCCCTTCAAGCTTCATGTTCAAACAGTACTTATGAAGTGGCTGGTGAATTCAATTTCATGATTGTTACTTATCCAGCAATGATGGGTGGTTTAAGTGAAAAAGAAATGAGAGAAGAATTAGCAAAAGCTTTATTGGCTTTTGAAGCACAAGGTTTTACAGACGAAGATTTAAAAAGAATCAAACAAACATACACTTCAAGATATTTTGGTATTTTGGAAACAGTAGCTTCAAAAGCAAGTGTATTAACCTCATACGAAATGTTATTACCAACGCGTGATTTTACAATTCAAGATGATATTAACAGATACGAAAAAGTAACCAAAGCGGATATAATGAGAGTTTACAATCAATATATCAAAGGTAAAAACTACGCTTGTGTTAACATTATGCCTCATCCAGATTATGTTAACAATAGAAATGCTAAGATTAAACCATACGAAAGTGAAAATCCTTATGCAACAGTATCTCCTGATAAAACAGCTTACCAAGGTTTAGTATACAAAACAAATGTAGACGTAGCAGGATTTGACCGTAGCAAAAAACCGGTAGTTGCCCCAGCTAAACCTGCAAACGTTCCTGAGTTTTTCAAAAACACATTTGAAAATGGGTTACAAGTAGTAGGAACAAAAAGTTCAGAAACACCAAGAGTATACATTAACATGGATATTAAAGGTGGTCACTTGTTCGAAGTAGGTAAAGTAAAAAATGGTACTGCCGTTATGCTTGGTATGATGATGAATGAAGGAACTACTACCAAAACTGCATTAGAAGTTGAGAATAAATTAAAAGAATTAGGTAGTGAAATTAACTTTAGCAGCAGTGGAAATAACATGTCTGCTTATGTAGAATGTTACAAAGACAAAGTTTCTGAGACTATGCAAATTTTTGAAGACCTATTCTTCAATCCTGCATTCAACGAAAAAGATTTTACAACCAACAGAAAAGCCTTGTTACAATCGATGGAAAACAATGCTTATGATGAGAATTATTTTGCTAGCAAAAAATTCAATGAGATGTTGTACGGAAATGATAACCCAATTGGTGTTATGGCTTTGTCTGATTACAGCGTTGCTAGTAAAATTACAATTGCAGATTTGAAAAACTACCACTCTAATTTTATGTCGCCTAACTTAGCTTCAATTACTATTATTGGAGATATTGATGAGGCAACAGCTCTTCAAAACTTAGCGTTCTTGAAAAAATGGAAAAATAAAAAATTAGAAATTCCGACTTATAATAAATTCCCTGCATTAACTGCACCACAAATTTTATTAGTTAATCAGGATTACGCAAAACAAACCAATATAACAATGGGTTACAGATCGATTCCTTCAGAGTTTTTTGGTGATTATTACAAAGCATCAATCATGAACTTTGCTTTTGGTGGAGCCTTTAACAGCCGTTTAAACCTAAACATAAGAGAAGACAAAGGTTGGACTTATGGAATTCGTTCAGGTTTCCGTTCTCCAAGTATGGGTTATCCAAGTACATTTATTGTGAGTGCAGGTGTAAAAGCCTCTGCTACAGATAGCTCAATTTTAGAGGTTTTAAAAGAAATGAAAAACTATGCTGCGAATGGTATCACTGATGAAGAGTTAGACTTTACTAAAAAATCATTATTAGGAAGTGATGCATTAAAATACGAAAGTCCAAGTGATAAATTAGGATTTTTGAGCACAATAGTTCAATACAATTTAGATAGAAACTACAATGCTCAAAGAGCAGAAATAGTTAAAAATATTACAAAAGAAG
>JBIPNH010000084.1:0-9681 GCA_044373665.1 Bacteroidia bacterium | reverse complement strand
ATGAACACTTGAAACTTAAAAACATTTACCCTGAAAAACCTTTGTTGTCTGAAGAAATTTGGAAAACCATTCAACAGTATTACATTCAAAATGCGCCCGATAAACTCGAGGTTGAACCACTAGACATACAGAAAAACAATCCGTTTTTTTCTGCCATTATTTCTCCAAATAAATTTTCGCCACCATCTACCACCTTATTTCAATTTAACCCCAATGGTGGCTTGTATTTTGGGGACGCCCACACCCAACAATTTATTGAATTGAACCCCGACTTTAGTATCAATAGAAATATACAAGTAGAAGAAGGGGCAGTGTGTGTAAATACATTTCAAGAGCAATTGTTTGTTACTTTTATGGGTAGTTTTTCACCCACCGACAATCCCAAAGGAATGTTGGCCTCCTTTCCTAAACAAGGCATTGACGGCTCAAAAATCATCATCGAAAATCTTAGAAGACCGGTTGATACTAAAATTGAAGACCTTAACAACGATGGTTTGCCCGATTTCGTAATTGCTGAATTTGGAAAATTCACAGGCTGTTTGGCTTGGCACAAAAACTTAGGCAACGGACAATTTGAAAAAAATATTTTGTGGGACAAACCCGGCTGCACTAAAGTACAAATCATCGACTTAAACAACGATGGATTGAAAGACATAGTGGCCTTATTTGCACAAGCGGATGAGGGCATTGATATTTATTACAACCAAGGTAATGCTCAGTTTAAGAGAGAAAGAGTTCTTCAATTCCCACCTTCCTATGGTTCTAGTTCCATGCGTATACAGGACTTTAACAAGGATGGCTTTCCTGACATTGTTTACACCGCAGGTGATAATGCTGATTTTCTACCCATTCTAAAACCCTATCATGGCATTTATTTGTATGAAAACAATGGACAAAACCAGTTTAAACAAACTTTATTTTTACCTTTAAATGGGGCTTATTCTGCTCATGTGCACGACTTTGACCAAGATGGCAAACAAGACATTGCCGCTATTTCCTTTTTCCCAGATTGGCAAAACCAAATAGAACAGGGTTTCGTGTTTTTCCACAACCAAAACAAAACCCTTCAACAAAGCAGCAACTTTAAAAGATACAGTTTTCCGGAGGTTAACAAAGGAAGATGGATATTAATGGATTGTGCCGATTTTGACCAAGATGGCGATTTAGACATTGGCTTAGGTTCTTTGGTAATGGAGGTTGTACCCAAAATAGGCATAGAAGAACAATGGATCAAAGAGGGTATTCCATTCTTGATTTTGAAGAATATGGCGAGGTGATTAATTAATTGTAAGTTTAGTTTTTTTAAAAATCTTTATCAAACCTTGTTATAATTAATTTAACATCTAGGTTTACACTATAAATTTTATATTTGCAATTATGAAATACATCATTAATCTTATGTTTTATATTTTCATTTTGATTTGCTTAAATAGTTGTTTCTCTTGCGAATGTGATGATGAATTAGATGTTTTTTACAACATTGGTATTGATGCTAAAAGTTTTGATTCTAGCATTTCTTTAAATAAGATATTGTATAAAACAAACAACAAAGGACAACCCGAATTGTACACCATACAAGTTATTGAACCTTGGAATGATACAACATATGAGCTTTTTAGATACTCAATTAGAAATCAAGATACAGTTTTGTGGCTAAATTTGAGGAGACCGCCACTTAGAGTCAATATTTCAATTCCACAAATTAAATTGAATTATGTGTTAAATGATTTTAAAATTGATGGTAATAGAAGTGGCTCTTCTAATTGTAGGTGTTTTTTGGAAACAAGTAAAACTTTTGTATTGAATGACAGTTTAAAATTTGAAGCAATAAATAATGATGTTGTTTTACGAAAATAAATACAACCATAAAATTTCATTCAATACATCATATACTTTCGTTTATTTTTGATATTTTATATGATATATTGAACAAAAATACTATTTTTGCGTATTCTATTTGATATATTGAATAAAAAAAATGAAATCTTCATCTCAAATTCACCACAGAAATAGGTACATCAACAAAGTTGAACCCTTTATTGGCAAAAACTTGATTAAAGTATTTACTGGACAAAGACGGGTTGGTAAAAGTTATTTGCTGTTTCAAATCATTGAAATCATTCGTACGAAGTACAGTGAGGCAACTATTTGTTATATCAATAAAGAAGATTTGAATTTTGACTTTATAAAAACAGGCAAAGATTTACATGATTATGTCATGACTAAAAAACAAGGAAAAACCTATGTATTTATTGACGAAATTCAAGACATTGATGGATTTGAAATAGGTTTGAGGTCTTTGTTATTGGATGAAGAGTTGGATTTGTATTGTACGGGTAGCAATGCCAATTTATTGTCTGGAGATATAGCTGGTTACTTAAGTGGCAGGTATATCGAAACCGTCGTTTATAGCCTGTCTTATGATGAGTTTTTAGATTTTCACAATTTAAAAGACCATTCAAACGCTTTAGAAAAATACATGAAATATGGCGGATTACCTTATTTAAAACATTTGCCATTGCAAGACGAAATTGTTTTTGAATATCTAAAAAACATATACTCATCAATCGTTTATAAAGACATCATTAATCGCTATGCCATCCGAAATGTGCGTTTTTTAGAACAAATGATACAGTTTTTAGCAAGCAATACTGGGAGTCTTTTTTCAGCAAATAAAATCAGTGATTATTTAAAATCTCAAAAAGTAAACATGGGTGTAAGTCAGGTTTTAACATACATCCATCATTTAAGTAATGCCTTTTTAGTTCACAAGGTTAGCCGTTATGATGTGATTGGCAAGCGCCTTTTTGAAACTGGAGAAAAATACTATTTTGAAAATATTGGCATTCGGAATGGCATCTGGGGTTACAGACTTGAGGACAGAGGCAAAATCTTAGAAAATATCGTTTATAATCATTTGTTGATTTGGGGATACAAAGTGCATGTAGGTGTAATAGGCAATGAAGAAATTGATTTTGTATGTGAAAAAGATGGAGAAAAAATCTACATTCAAGTGGCATTAACCATACAAAATGAAAGTACAATGATAAGAGAATTCGGTAATCTTCAAAAGATAAAAGATCATTTTCCTAAATGGGTAATAAGTTTAGATGAAATGGAAACCAATAGTTATGAAGGCATCAAACATGTACATCTAAAGAAGTTTTTAATTACTGGCTTGAATTAGTAGGGCCTTTTATTGGTATTGTGCAACGTTATCTCCAAAATAGGCATAGAAGAAAAGTGGATCAAAGAGGGTATTCCATTCTTGATTTTGAAGAATGGGGTGAGGTAGCTTCGAATAAAAACGAATTACTAGAAATGCTCTATCTATAACTCCCCTCTTCGTGCAACTAAGTCTTCTTTAATTTTTCTAGACTTTTCTTCATCTAAATTGTATTTCCACATAATAATCATTGCGATAGCTGCTGTAACGGATGGGATAATAATATCGGCAATTCTTAAATAATACATAGTTTCAGCTGATTGTGAAGCTGCACCTCCATCAAAACCAATTAATTTTAAGACCAAACCGCTTAGAACTAAAGCAAGTGCTTGACCTAACTTAACCATCCACCAATAAATAGCACCGAAAGTTCCTTCTTTTCTTGGCATACCATTTTCAAGTTCATCCAAATCACAAACATCTGCTGTCATACTCATCATTAAAGTAAACAATCCCCCTAAGCCAAAAGCAATAAATGGGATGGGTAAAAATATTAACCAAGGCATTTCATTTGAGGTATTGATAGAAAACCAAGACATATTCAAATCAGCAAGCATTGGATTTATCAAATCAAAAAATGAGCCTACCGCATTGGTCATTTTATGAGACAAGCCTGTTTGATTGAATTGCGAATTTAATGCAGTATTAAACCCAAACCATTTAAGGATATAACCAACAATTGAAATAGCTGTTGAAATAATAAATGCATTTCGTTTACCCCATTTTTTGGACATCCAAGTAATAATAGGAATAACCAAAAAAGCTGTTAAAAGGGCAGAAATTGTTGAAAACCAGGCAGGCCAAGTTCCTGCTGCGGCATAGCTCCCGTTGTACATATAAAACACAATAATAAACACACTAAATGCCGCTACAATTTGAAATCCATTAAATATCAAGAAAGTAGCACCACACAATTTCATAAATGGCTTGTTTTTGGAGACTTGCTTCATTGAAACAAACAAGTCTTTCATGTTAGACCCTACTGTTTTTAGACTAATTTTCTTTCTATTTTCCATGTTTTGAGAGTCTATCCCTTTGCAAAAAAATGCAGGTAAAATACCCAAAACTATACAAGCGGCACCTACATAAAACGACAATTGATTTACCCCTTCAGCTTGGGTTGCAAATATTTTAGGATCCGCAATTACCACCCAAAACCAAGGGACAATCATCCAAGCCAACTGACCAATTGTTTGGGAGAATGCCATTAATTTTGTTCTTTCATTGTAATCCGATGTCATTTCATAGCCAAGTCCAACAAGAGGGGTTGCATAAATGGTATTACCCGTTAAAAAAATAATTGAGAAAATTAAAAAATACCAAAAGTTATACATTTGAGAATTTTCAGGACTTAGCTGCCACAATAGAATATAGAAAATACCACTAAGGATAGCGCCAATAAAAATATAAGGCCTTCTTCTTCCCCACTTAGACTTCGTATTATCTGATATAAAACCCATAATTGGATCGGTTAATGCGTCATAAATCCTTGGCAAACCACCTAGCAAACCTGCAAGAAATGGGTCCATACCAAAGGCTGTTAAAAGAAAGAAACTAAATACGCCTAATGCCCCAGGTAATAAATTGAGGACTAAGTGACCTGACCCAAATGAAATTTTTTGAATAAAGGGGACTTTTTCTCTGCTATTTGATGGTAAAACTGACATGATTGATGGTTTAATATAAGACTATTTATGATTATTTATAAGTATTGTTTGAATGGCATGGGGGTTTATGGTCCATGTTTGGAATTGGTTATTTAGTTTTAATTTAATAGTAACAGCTTCATTGATTGGATTAAACACAGCAACAGCAATAGTTCCATCTGGATTTTTTACAGCAGTTGCATGAAGATACTTTTGATCAATATCACATTTGATTTTTAAAGCACCGGGCCTCATAAATCTACTAAAATGTGTCATTACATAATACAAGGGAGTGTAATAAACTTCATCTTTTTCAGCATCAACAATAACAGGGGCAACGCACCAATTTTTGAACCAATTAGGACCACCTTGTTTGTTTAATAACATATTCCAATCCACCCAACCATTTACATAATTATTTAAACACCCAATAATATCTATAGCATACCTATTGACAGGTGCATATTTAGGATGCAAGTATTTGTCTTTTTCACTCGCCCAATCCCACCCCCAATCCGTTGCCTCCATTTCCCAATACCATTGATCATTCTGCCATTTGGGCACTTCCGAATCCACACAACCTTCGGTTTCTATCAGTAATTTATTGGGGGCTTTATGATGTGCATAAGACAATGCTTCTGGGAAAACCTCATAAGTACTCTCATACCAATGAAAAGCTGTACCTGCAAAATATTTTGAAGATTTATCACTTCTATACATCTCATCCACCCATTCTTTTATTCCAGCACGATTTTGGTCATAACCTAAAATCTTAACATCACCCCAACCTTCTTTTTCAAGTTTGGGACCCAAATGTTTTTCAACAAAATCTGTCATTTCCTTAGGAGTAAAATGGGTACTTTCCCAATTACTTCCATTCCCATGGGGTTCATTAATGGCCGTAAGTCCCCAAATATCAATTCCTTTCCCTTTATAAGCCTCCAAGTATTTAGCAAAATACAAGGCAAACACATCGTAATATTGAGGCAATAACTTCCCTCCCACATAGTGATTATTGTCTTTCATCCAAGGTGGTGCAGTCCATGGAGAAGCAATCATTTTAAACCCTTCTTTCGATATTTTTTTAGCCTCTAATATCATTGGGATTAAATCATCAACATCATCTTCAACTGTAAAACCTTTCAAATCCAGATCATTTTCAAGCTTAGCATATGTATAATTAGTATTTGAAAAATCGCAAGATGCCATGTGTGTTCTGCTTAACGAATATTTAGCTCCATTATCACCAAAATAGGCTTGCAGTATTTCTTCTTTTTTTTGTTTACTTAACTGATTGAGTAGAGAGGCTGAAGCTTCTGTAAATGAACCACCAAAACCAACAATAGTTTGATAGGTTACCTCTGTGTCAATCGACATATTTACTGTCTTTTCAGCTGTTTTAAATTCAGAAACAAGAGTTAAGGCATTTCCACTTTTGGAGGTTTCATAGACTTCAATTTTCATATTATCATTTGTGCACTGAACAAAAGCCATACAAGTAAAGGCAAGCAAAAACTTGTTATATAATGATATGTTTGGCAAAATATTCATTTATTATTGTTTTAATTTGGCGGGAAGTTCTACTGTTTTCATCAATTCTTCTTTATTCCCTTTGTATGTTTTTTCAATTAAGTTTCCATCTCTTGTTAAACCCTTAAAAACGCCTTTATCAACTTTATTCCAAAGTGCATATTTGGCATTTCCATTGACCGTAAATAGCCCAAAATGATTTTCAGAACCACCTTTATTATTGGCATCTTTCCAATTTTCATCAAAGGCTTCAAAATAAAAACAGGTCATTTTTTCTTTATTGGTCCATTCGCGAATGAGCTGATAATATCTAGCCGATTTAAATTCATCACAAGCGCTAGTTCCATTGCTTCCATATAAGTCATTAGAATTCGTTGACCAACCAGTTTCTCCTATGTGAATTGGCTTATTTACACCAATAGATTTCATATATTTATAGACACTAACATATTGCTTTTTAGCATAATCCAAAGTTCTTTTCATGATAGAATCTATTTGAGCCTCTTTTGGAAAATTCTTTTCTTTTGGCAATGTACCCCAGAAACTAGGATTATAATAGGTATCATGCATTGGATAAGTATGAATAGAAATAAAATCAACGGCTTGATAGAGTTTTTTTAAATCATCGATATGATATGAAGAGTCGCCACCACCCCAAGATGCGAAATTATCTGAAGATGTAATCCATAAATCCCTGTCTAATTGTTTTTTTTGCTTCAATAACTGAAGATAATTCACCCATTTATAAATCACATTAGGTTTAACATAGTAATTAGTTGCCCACTTTACCATTGCTTCATTTCCAACCGCAATCATTTTTACTATATCAGGATAGCGATTGGCCAATTCTACCGCTTTTTTAACCTCTGCTGTATTAGCTTTCACGTTTTCCTTGTCATGATTAGGCTCTTGTTTTGTCCATGCATTTTCACATTCAATCCATACTCCTAACATAACATACATTTCAAAATTTGAATTTTCTGAACGTAACTGAGCGATAGCCTGCAATAGAGTTTCTATTTCTTTGTAATGGGTATTATAAGTCCTAAGCACTTTAATCCCCATTGCATTCAAAATCCGCATATCTTCTTTAATCTGAGATAAAGTAGGCTGAGTATCTCTAGTATTTTTCCTATATCCACCATAACAAATTGCTTGGTAATTCGTATCTCCTAAAATCTGAAAAGCTGTTTTACTAAGGGGCTTATCCCCTTTTTTCTTTACTGAATTGTAATTATTGCAGGCAATTAAAACAACCGAAAGTATGCACAAAAGACAATATAATTGACTGAAATTAACCATCCTATTACTTCAGAATAGACTCATTGATATAAACCGTAATTTTAGAAACAGTTCCAGTTCTTTTAAATATTTGTTGACTTATTTCATCATTTAAACACAATGAATTATCATTTAAAACAGTACCATCTCTTTTTTCTATTTCAATATGATTATCATTTGACAATCTATAAACAATAGGAATTTGGCAAAACGTAAAACACAGGGAACCGATTTCAGGCGTTAATGTTTTGTGTTCCATATCAACAGTTACATAATGAAATTGTCGATTTTGAGTTATAAATTCATTTTTACGCAATAGGCAAGGATTAAAATACAAACAACCTTTAGAGACAAAAACACCTAATTCGCCAAATCGACTCAGAATATCTTCTTTTACTTGACCAGTCATTCCGGGCTGTTGTGCCCCTTTATTACTTGGTGTATGCGAGTATGGATCGGTTGGGAATGCCCCATAAACTGAGGGTGATTTATGAACACCAACACCTTCATTTATTTCGTAGTAATGCTTTAACAAGCCCCCAACAAGCTCTGGATTTCCTTTCGCCTCTATTGCATGAATACACATTTCTTGTACGGCTAATTGCAGTTTAGAAACCATGTGCCAATAAATAGAACCTAAACCTTCGTATCCATAAAAAGTTCCTGAGCGACCAGTAAATGACTTGTGATTAAATACAGATTCGAAAATTTCTAAGAGTAGTTTCTTTTCACTCTGAATAAATGAAGCATATTTAGAATGGCTTAACAAATCAATAGCATTACTTAAATCATTTGAATTTTTGAAATTCCCATTAAATCGACATTCCCCTTTTACATCTTGCTCAATTATTGACTTGTTTCCGTCATTAAGCATAAGTGTAAGAAGATTAGATTGTTTGATTAATTCACTAGGAATTCTATTTTTATCTAAAAACTTTGGAAGCGGCTTATTGGGATAGAGTAAATAGCTGTATTGATCACCTCTAAAAAGGGCACTATTTTTCATATTATCCAATAATTTTAGGGCATTTTCAGGAGATAAATGTCCTGAACTTAAAACGGCAACTTGACCTTCAAGCATTTCACTTAAATTAGTAATTGAAATTTCGTTATCGCCCTTCAGTGTCATTAAATTATATGAATGATACATATTATCCTCACGTTTATTGGCCTTAATGGTATGTTCAATAAACAGAAGACTTACCTTAACAAAGCTTTTAAGCCTTCGGTATGAAATAGTTCTTTTTTCGCCCCAAAAAGTATGTTTATAAATATGCTCTCTGTAATCGCTTCCAGCCTGTCCTAAGCTATCAAGAATTGCTTTACGTTGACTGTCATTGATCCCTGAATTTAATAAGGCTAAATTATCATCGAATGTGGCATGAATTTTTTTAAAGAAAATGATTAATTCATTCGATAACTCAATACGTTCTTCAGTTGTTTGTTCAATTAGTTTTTCGAAGAATTCAAGGAACCTTCTGAGGTAATACAGTGTCACCATAGAAACTCCATTTCCAACCAACGCGTTATTGGCATCGTTCCATTCAGGCCTTTGGGTATTCATCCAAATACCACCTTCGGGAATAAAATTAGAAAGTTTAGATAAAATTGTAGCTAATATCTTTTCAATAAAATTGACATTGTAAATTTTATCATTTTGCGCAAAAAGCAAAGCAGCATCTGAACCAATTAAAACTCTATTTTCTTTTATTTCATCATCTAACTCTTTGTCAAATTGAATAGTGTCTTTGGTATTTTTTAATATAGCCTGATAATTTTTAATTTTGTAGGGAACATTGGCATACACAAAAAGATTTTCACTAAATTGGCTACTCAATTGACCTGGATAATATTTCTCATTTATTTCCAATAATTTTAGCAAATAAATAATTTGATGGTCACCCCAATAACCAATATATGACCATGGATTATCTGGCTCTACAGTTTCCCAATCAAAACCACTCTTAGTAACTCTGTAAGGATTATAGCCTTCGAAAG
>JBIPNH010000083.1:0-9748 GCA_044373665.1 Bacteroidia bacterium | reverse complement strand
CGTAAACCTTATGGTACATATTCTAACTTAGATGGTTATTTTTCGTTTGTTGCCAAAAAAGGAGATACCATTGTATTTACTCACGTTGAGTTCCAAAAATCATATTTTGTAATTCCCGACACATTGCACGATTTTAAATACAATATTGTTAAATTAATGGTTCAGGATACGTTTTTCTTTCCGGGTGTTGTTGTAATGCCGATGCCTAACAGAGCAACTTTCGACTATATGTTTACCACCAAACAATTGCCAAATGATGATTTGCAAAGAGCTAAAATGAATTTGGAAAGAGAACGTTTGAGAGAAGAAGCAATGAATTTAAATTCTCAAGATGCATCAATAGCTTATAAAAATTTAACAAACATGTACGCTAAGAAAAACTATTATGCTGGCGGACAATTGCCTCCTATGAATATAATGAACCCATTTGCATGGTTGCAGTTTTTTGATGCTTGGAAAAGAGGCGATTACAAGAAAAAGGTAAAACCGGCCAACAAAGTAAGACCAACAAATTAATTATTCGTTCGACTCAACAGAAGGAGTAGGAAGTTTGGGTTTTTGGTAAATTAATTCACTTTCATCATTGTACTTTTCGTGAAGAACTACTTTGCCTTTTGCATTGTAATACTTCCATTCACCTACCATTTTTCCTTTACTGTATGTGCCTTCTGCACGACTGTCTTTTTTTGTTAAACCTGTTTTAAATGGACCGTCTAATAAGCCGTCTACATAAAAACCTGTTTCGTTTAATCCATATAGATAGCCTTTGTATTTTTTCTTGTTTTTGCCATAGTTTTCTGTGCCTGAAAAGTATTTTTTATATGGTCCATTCAATTGCCCTTTGACATAATTTAAAGATTGAATAGTATCTCCAAATTCATTAAAAGTAACTTGATTTCCGTTTAGTTGACCATTTTCGTATATTTCTTCTTTCATTAAACGACCAAATACATTGTCCCAATATCTACATATACTGTCCTGTATGCCATTTTTAAAATAAGATTCTTCAGCTTTTATTCCTGTTAAATGGTATCTATAATAGTAACCATTTCTTATTCCACGGGTGTAAAAGCTCTCTAACCTAACATTACCCGCTTCGTAAAAGTTGATCATTTGACCATTAGGTAAATCATTCGCAATGTTTACCTTTTGCTCAATATTACCGTTTGGGAAATAAGTAATTGAGAGACCATTTTTAATCCCCTTTACATAATTGTGTATATATTTTGGCTTTCCATCTTTGTAAAACGCATTAACAGTGCTGTCTAATTCGTTTTCAATGTATTTGCCTTGCAAACTTATTTGACCGTTAGGATATCGGTAGTAAAAATAGCCATGTCTTTTACCTTCTACAAAATTCAATTGTGCTCTGATTGCAATACCACCTTCAAAATATTCAGTTTTAGTGCCGTTTATTAAGCCATTGACCCACTGTATTTCTTGTTTTTTCACCTTGTTAGCAAAATTTTCAATAGATGTTCCTGTAAAAGGAATTCCTTTATAGTACATCACTTCATTGATGTTCTCTAAATTTTCAATAGGGGTGCGCCTAACTATAGATTTGTTATTTGTTTTAGGGTCAGTTAACTCTTGCTTGTTTTGAGCTGACAAAGTGAAATGGAATGAAAATAAAACCAATAAGATTTTTACAATTGAATTGTACATGATGCAAAAATAATTTTTTTAGGGAAGATGTTGCTTCTTAACGGAAAAACTTATAAGAAAATTGTCAACCTAAAATAACTAAGGTTTTTTCTCTATTAATAATTTCATTTTTTCTTCAAGTTCTAGCTCACTGCCTTCTGTGTAACCATTGTGAACGTATACGATGTTCCCATTTTGGTCAAGCAATACCACTTGAGGGGGGTTGTTGACATTCATGGCTCTTGCTAAATCTTTATTTTCATCAGTAAGAATTAAATAAGGCCATCCTCTGCCATTTACAAAAGGTTGAACTTTAGGAATGTTTCTAGAATCATCTATTGTAACCGCAATTAATTCACAGTTGTATTTTGACTGCCAATCTTCATAAACATCCAAAATATTGTCTAGTTCTTTGATACATGGACCACACCAAGTTGCCCAAAAAGACACAATGGTTATTTTTCCTGTTTTTCCGTAATCCTGAATATTGACTTGAGTACCATCAAGTTTTTTAACCATAACTGATGGGAGAGTAGCTGTACTTTTTTGAATAGTTGTGTCGTTAGCCAATAAAGAAGAACTGATTAACAAAAGCGAAAAGATTAAACTAAATTTCATATTGATTTATAAATTACAATGTTTGTGCCAAAAATAAACAATTAATAACATCCGCAAGAAGAATATTTTTTCACCCTTCCTTTTTTGTTCATCGTTTCTATAATTTTACCTTTTTTGTCAAACAACATGTAACTCACTAATTGGTTCGATTTGTACTTTTCTTTTCTAACAATTAGTTGATCTTTTCTGCAAATCCAATAACCAGTTTTGTTTCCGCTTTTGTCGAGCTTTCCACTACAAACAGTCGTAGTATCTGCTGCTTTAGTCACATTACTATGGAAGATAATAAAGCTAACTAAAACAACTCGAAAAAACATTGACTTATTGGTTTATTGTAGGTTCCGTTGGTAACTCAGTTTCTTTATTTTCTGCGCTTTCTGTAGTTTCTATTGGCGCTTCTTCTATAGGGCTAGCTTCTTCAATAACCGTTACAGGACTGTTTTCCATATAACTCTCAAAGTTTGTTTTATGTTGGAAAGGGCGTTTTCCTATGATGTTTTCTAAATCATATTGGAACAACACTTCTTTTTTCAATAATTCATGAGCTAAACTTTCTAATTCTGTTTTACGAGTAGTTAGTAAATTTTTAGTTCTAAGATAAGCTTGATTGATAAGTTCTCTTACCTCTTGATCTATTAATTCAGATGTTTTTTCACTGTATGGTTTGTTGAACCCGTATTCAGAATTTTGATCGTTGAAACTAATGTGACCAACTTTTTCATTCATACCGTAAATAGTTACCATAGCATAAGCCATTTTAGTTACTCTTTCAAGGTCGTTTTGAGCACCAGTGCTTATTTTCCCAAAGACAATGTCCTCAGCAGCTCTACCACCTAAAGTCATACACATTTCGTCTATTAACTGTTCAGTTCTGTAAATGTATTGTTCTTTTGGTAAATATTGGGCATATCCTAATGCAGCAACCCCTCTAGGAACAATTGATACTTTTACTAATGGGTCAGCAAATTCTAAGAACCATCCAGTAACCGCGTGACCAGCTTCGTGATATGCTACTATGTTTTTTTCTTCAGGAGAAATAAGCTTATTTTTCTTTTCTAATCCACCAATTACTCTGTCAATAGCATTTTCAAAATCGGTCATGTCGATTTTTTCTTTGTCTTTTCTAGCTGCAATTAAAGCAGCTTCGTTACAAACATTGGCAATTTCAGCACCAGCAAAACCAGGTGTTTGAGCCGATAATTTTTTGGCATCGACATCTTCAGAAAGTTCTTTACCTTTTAAATGTACTTTAAATATTTGTTCTCTTCCGATTAAATCTGGCTTGTCAATAGAAATTTGTCTATCAAATCTACCTGGACGTAATAAGGCAGAATCCAAGATATCAGGTCTGTTAGTCGCTGCAAGAATGATTACACCGCTGTCTGTTCCAAAGCCATCCATTTCGGTTAACAATTGGTTCAATGTATTTTCGCGTTCGTCATTCGATCCGCTCATTAGATTTTTACCTCTCGCTCTTCCTATCGCATCTATCTCATCAATAAAAATAATACAAGGCGCTTTTTCTTTGGCTTGTCTGAATAAGTCTCTAACACGAGAGGCTCCAACACCTACAAACATCTCAACAAAATCAGAACCTGAAAGAGAGAAGAAAGGAACATTTGCTTCACCAGCTACAGCTTTAGCAAGCAATGTTTTACCAGTTCCCGGAGGGCCTATCAATAAGGCGCCTTTAGGAATTTTACCACCTAATTTAGTGTATTTTTTTGGTTGTTTTAAGAAATCAACGATTTCCATTACTTCCACTTTTGCTTCATCTAATCCTGCAACATCTTTGAAAGTAATATTCACTTTCGTGTTTTTGTCAAACAAGGTTGCTTTGCTTCGTCCTATGTTAAAGATTTGCCCTGGGCCGCCAGTACCACCACCGCCACCGCCCATTCTTCGCATCATGAAACTCCAAATTCCAACAAATATAGCAATCATGACAATCCAATTTAATATTTGCCATGATGCATCACTTTCAGTGATAGGTTCAATTACTATTTTTGAAGCATTTGGATTTTCTTTTTTTGCATTTTCGAAATTGGGGTAGAAATATTCTTTGCTAGTTTCAAAAAAGTATTGAGGGCTTTGTTTACCAAAAACAGATTGACTACTTGGTTTTACGCCTTTGTATTTCTCATTTTCAAGCGCTTCTTTGTTTAAATATACTTTAGCAAAACGGTCGTTAACAATTTGTATTTTTTCAACATCATTGCTGATAATCATTTCTTTAACCTCGTTCCAGTTGGTTTTTTTTCCTTCATTACTTGGGAAAAAGCTAATAACAATAAAACCAAGTACTAAGATGCCCCATATCCAATACATATTGAATTTTGGAGGAGTTGGTTTTTTTTCACCAAAAGGATTTTCGTTTTTTGAATTTTTTTCACTCATTATTGTTGGATGTAGATGTCTATTTTAGTTAAACCGCAAAACTAAACTAAATGTTTAAAATATTTTTTAATAATTTCGTTTAAATACGATTGCAACTCACTTATTTTTGCAAAAAATATTCCAAATAAATATGTACGGTAAATTAAAAGACTTTTTGTCAAACGAGTTAGAACAAATTAAATCAGCAGGCCTGTTCAAAAAAGAACGTATCATTGTTTCACCTCAAGGTGCAGATATTAAATTGAGTGATGGTAAGGAAGTTGTGAATTTTTGTGCCAATAATTATTTAGGATTGTCGAGTCACCCTAGAATTATAGATGCTGCCAAAAAGTCACTCGATACGCACGGATTTGGCATGAGTAGTGTACGATTTATTTGTGGAACACAAGACATTCACAAGACGTTGGAGGCTAAGATTGCTGAGTTTTACGGTACAGAAGACACCATTTTATACGCTGCTGCATTTGATGCCAATGGTGGTGTTTTTGAACCTTTGTTTGGAGAAGAGGATGCAATTATTTCTGATTCATTGAACCATGCATCAATTATTGATGGAGTAAGATTATGTAAAGCAGCTAGATACCGTTATCAAAATAATGATATGGCCGATTTGGAACAACAATTAGTGAAAGCAAATGAAGCAGGACACAGACATAAAATTATTGTAACTGATGGTGTTTTTAGTATGGATGGCTATGTGGCACAATTAGATAAAATTGTTGCTTTAGCCGACCAATATGATGCATTAGTGATGGTTGACGAGTGTCATGCCGCTGGTTTTATTGGAAAAACAGGTAAAGGTACTCCAGAATATTGCGGTGTTCATGGCAAAATTGACATTGTAACAGGAACTTTAGGAAAAGCATTGGGTGGAGCTATGGGAGGTTATACAACTGGTAAAAAAGAAGTTATTGATATGTTACGTCAAAGATCTAGACCATATTTATTCTCAAACTCATTGGCCCCTTCAATTGTAGCTGCAAGTATCGAAGTATTTAATATCTTAAGTGAATCAACTGAATTGAGAGATAAATTAGAAAGCAACGTAAAATACTTTAAAGAAGGTATCAAAAATGCAGGTTTCGATTTTAAAGACGGCGAAAGTGCCATTGTACCAATTATGCTGTATGATGCAAAATTAAGTCAGGTAATGGCGGATAAATTATTAGAAGAAGGGATTTATGTCATCGGATTCTTTTATCCAGTGGTGCCAAAAGACCAAGCAAGAATTAGAGTTCAATTATCAGCTGCTCACGAAAAACACCACCTTGACAAAGCCATTGCAGCATTTACAAAAGTGGGTAAAGAGTTAGGCGTTATATCATAATAAAAACCTCATCACTATCAGTTAATTAATCTATTTTTTAAAACCATTTTAACTATCTTTGTGATAAAGTAAATTAAAAATGAACTCTAAATTTAAAAACATCGCAATCATTTCTTCTGTTGTGTTACTTTCAATAGCAAGTTGTAAAAAAGAGTCATCAACACCCACAACCTATGATTGTTCGGGTGTTGTTCCAACTTATACAACTGATGTAAAAATGATAATGGATAACAATTGTGCAATTTCAGGTTGTCACAATGCAAGTTCAAGAGCAGATGGAAGAGATTATAGCAATTACAGTTCAGTAAAAAGTGGGTCAAGTTCAAATGTTTTTCTTGGAAGTATGCAACACTTAAGTGGTTATAAAGCGATGCCACAGGGTAGAAGTAAACTGTCGGATGCGCAATTGAAAACAATTTCATGTTGGATTCAGAATGGAACCCCTGAATAGTTTCGCACTATTAAAGTCTGTTTTTTAGAAAAGAAAAAATCAACAAATCACTTTGCTGTTTTTCAGTAAGGTAAGTTTGTTTGTAATTCAATATATTTGCAGTTCTTATTAAGGACTTGTATCCCAAATACAGAGTCCTAGTTTAAAAAAAATACAAATGACAAACGAACAATTAAAAGATTTAAAAGGCCGAGTTGAGGCGTTGGGGAGGTATCTTTGACGTCGCTCAAAAATTAGTTCTTATTCAAGACGAAGAACATCAAACATTGGCACCTAATTTTTGGGACGATCCCAAAAAAGCCGAAAAACATTTAAAAAAAATCAAAGAAAAAAAATTCTGGACAGATGCTCACAAGCGTTGTCAGAGTGCTGTGGATGAATTAGAAATTGCCAAAGAGTTTTTTGACAGTGATGCTCTTTCTGAGGAAGAGTTAAGTGAGCAATATAAAAATACTGTTTCCTTGTTAGAAGACTTGGAAATGAAAAACATGTTAAGGAGTAAAGAGGACCGTTTGGGAGCTATCTTAACGATTAACAGTGGGGCAGGTGGAACAGAAAGTTGCGATTGGGCCGAAATGCTTTCACGTATGTACATAATGTGGGGCGAAAAAAATGGATATAAAATCACGGAAGTTGACCGACAAGATGGCGATGTGGCTGGAATAAAATCCATTACATTGGAATACGAAGGCCATTTTCCTTATGGTTTTTTGAAAGGGGAGAGTGGTGTTCACCGCTTGGTTAGAATTTCTCCTTTTGACAGCAATGCTAGGCGACATACATCATTTGCTAGTGTCTATGCTTATCCCATGATTGATGATGAAATACAAATTGAAATTAATCCTGCAGATGTTGAGTTGCATACGAGTAGAAGTGGTGGTGCGGGAGGTCAGAATGTCAATAAAGTTGAGACCAAAGTTCAATTAACTCACAAACCAACCGGTATAGTGGTAGTTTGTCAAAAAGCACGTTCACAAGGTGAAAACAGAGATTTGGCAATGCAAATGTTGAAATCACAGTTGTATGAAATGGAGTTAAGGAAAAAGAATGAAGCCAGAGATGCGATTGAAGCCAGTAAAATGAAAATTGAATGGGGTTCACAAATTCGCAATTATGTCTTTCATCCTTACAAATTAGTTAAAGACGTAAGAACAGGACAGGAAACTAGTAATATTCAAGCTGTAATGGATGGTGATTTAGATGATTTTATTAAAGCTTTTTTAATGCAAAGTGGCGGTCAACAGTCAGATAAATAAAGGTTTTTAAAACACGTTAAACTTAGTTAAATTTGCAAAATGATTAAAAAACACATCACCACTCTTTTCCTTGTTTTGGTTTTGTTGGGTTGTTCAAATGAAGAAGAAAAGTTGACAAAACAAATTCAATCATTGGAACTTAATAAACAATTTCAAAACAGTGATTCTTTGGTCAATATTTACTTACTATTTTCTAGCAAGTATCCTGAACATCCCAATTCTATTAAATTCATGTTTAAGGCTGCCGAAATTCAAGTTAAAAAGAATAATTTATTAGAAGGAATAAAGCTTTATGAAACCATTGGAACCAACTACAATGACAAAGAACTTGCGCCTGAGGCTTTAATTAGAGCTTCTGTTTGTTTTCAATCAATTCCTGATCCGGCAAATGCCAAAAGAATGCTTGAATTATACATTAAAAAATTTCCAACTCACGAAAGAATAGAGGAAGTTAAGCAAATGAATGAGATAGTTGGGTTATCAGAAGAAGAACTTATAAAGCGTTTCACAGACAAATTAATTAAGCCTTAATTTTTTTCATGCCTGTACAAATTATTGAATGTCCAAGGGATGCCATGCAAGGTTTCCATCATGCCATTTCTACGGATACCAAAATAAAATACATCAATCAATTATTAAAAGTTGGATTTAATGTGTTGGATTGCGGAAGTTTTGTTTCAAGCAAGGCTGTTCCTCAATTAGCTGACACCAAGCAGGTTTTACAAAATATTGATACCATTGAAAATCATACTCAATTGTTGGTTATTGTTGCCAATGAAAGAGGAGCGGAGGAAGCTGTAAACTTTAATAATGTTTCATTTATTGGTTTCCCTTTTAGTATTTCTGAGTCATTCCAAAAAAGAAATACCAATCAAGGGATGAATGATGCATTACTTCGTTTATCCAATTTAAATAAGATTGCACAGGAAGCCAACAAATCCATGGTTGTTTATTTGTCAATGGGATTTGGTAATCCTTATGGAGAACATTACAGTGTTGAATTGGCATTAGAATGGTGTAAAAAAATTGCCGACTTAGGGGTTCAAACGATTAGTTTATCTGACACAGTTGGTGTTGCCAAAGAGCACGACATAAAATCATTGTTTCAAAAATGCAAAAGTGAAATAAAAGATGTTGAATTTGGTGCGCACTTTCATACGCAATACAAGGCTTCTTTAAGACCAATAGAAATTGCTTACGCTGCTGGATGCAGAAGATTCGATGCTGCACTTAAGGGATTTGGTGGATGTCCATTTGCATCAGATAAGTTATTGGGCAATTTACCAACAGAAATACTAGTGGATTACATGGACTCCATTTATGAAACATCATTCATACAAATGGATGAATTTAACAAAGCCAAAGAATTGGCAAGCGAAGTGTTTATTTAAATTAGTCTTTATTAAAAAATTAGCTTTGTGCTAATTATTTTAACATCTTCCAATGGTCTGTCGTTAGGGTCACGCTTTAAGTTTGCAATTTTATCAATCACATCAAATCCTTTAATGGTTTCACCAAAAACACTGTATTGATTGTCTAGTGAAGGGGTTTCAACATGACAGATATAAAATTGACTTCCACTGCTTTCTTTTCTTGGATTTTGCATATCACCTAATCTAGCAGCCGCTAAAGCACCTTTTTTATGTCTTAAATGTGGTACAAATTCAGCAGGAACTGTATAGCCTGGACCACCATTGCCGTATGTTTCACCGGGAATAGCTGCTTTACTATTAGGGTCGCCAACTTGTATCATGAAATTGCTAATAACTCTATGGAAAATAATGTCATTGTAAAAGTTGTTATGGCATAATTTTATGAAATTAGCTTTATGAAGAGGTGTTTCATTGTATAATTTAACTTTAATAGTTCCCATACTGGTTTCTATTGCAACAACCACTTCTTTATCCATCGTTAAAGCCAAAATAGAATCTTCATCCGAATTTTGAGTAGGTGGAGTATTAATTACTTCCTCTGTTGTTTCATTGGTGATGTTTTGATAATTAACTTCTTCTGAGCTAGTTTTAGTGGTAGAAGGTTGGCAAGCAGTGAGTAATA
>JBIPNH010000200.1:0-2963 GCA_044373665.1 Bacteroidia bacterium | reverse complement strand
AAAAAAACGACGGTTCATTTTCCAAGTAATACCATTTACTTGATTAATTCCTATTAATTGATTTTCATAAGCAATAGTATCCCCTAACACAACATTTGAATGGGCATAAGTAACTTTGAGTGTATCCGTAGATTCAATGTTTCCATTACCACCTACTACAACTCTTATTTTTCCTGTTCCTGCAGTAGACCTAACTATTAGTCTTATTTGTGTATCATTCCACGATACGTAGTCTCTTTTTAATGCTTTTATGTAACTTAAACCACCTTTATCTGCATCTCTAAACTGTACACTGCTAGTGTCTCTTGTTGATTTAAAATTAGTTCCTTTAATTGTTAAAACCGTTGAAGTTCCTGAAGTAAGAGTGGTGGGATTTATTGAACTTATGGAAGGTGCAGCCCTTTTACTTGAAAAGGTAAATTTGGTTAAATTCTCATTGATATTTACAACAGGAAGAGAAGTGATAGAAATAATTTCTTTGTCGATAGAAAAACGAGGGTATTGCGTATACAAGTCTGCAGAAGTTCCATTGTGTTTGTCTATTTTAATGAATCCTTGCGGACCACTTTCACTCACCCAATTTTGGTCTTTTTGGACTAACATAAAAATACCAATTTCTCCCATTTCTAGAGAAAGCTCGGGACTTACTTTCAAGGCATTTAACCCCACAGTTCCTCCGAGGGTTATTACATTTAACTGAGAGGCATTGTTTGTTAATTCCGCACCTTTGTAAACCCTTGATAACTGAATGGTATTGGAAGTGTATATCATTGTTTTTTCTGAGTTCCAATAAGATTGTTTACTCACCACCATTCCTTCAATAATTAACTCAGAGGCATTTACTCTTTGTTTTAAATCTAATGGCACTAACACACACTGAGAAAACAAAGAAATTTGAAGCGACAATAACACAAACAAAAGTGTTAATTTCTGTAAATTTAATTTCATAAATAAAGTCAAAAATATTTTATTTTTTAATCATTGCCAAAACAAGTTTTGACTCGGTGTCTACTTTATAGTCCTCTCCAACACTCAAAGGCAATAGCGCAATGATTTTACCATCGGCGTTTTTAAGGACGTTATATGTTTTTCTTTGGGCATTATTTACCTTTTTATCTGTGAGTATGTCGCTGATATTTTTTTGACCTTTCATCCCCAAAGGCTTCATTTTATCGCCATCTTGCCATGTTTGAATGGTGAGAGGTAAAGTGATTTTATCAAAATCAACATACAATGTATTTGCTTTTTTAAAATCACACAAATGGGGTTCTATAATGGTAAAATCACAAACTGAGGTTTCGGTAACTTTAGTTTTCTTAAACTTTGTTATTTCCTCATACACCGCTTCGATTGTTTTAATTTCTTGAATAATTAAATGCTCTCTTTCTCGAATAATTTCATACTTTTCGGAAACTATTTTTTTGCCTACTAATTCTATTTCATTCTTCAATAAATCTAAAATTTGCACTTTATTGAAACCATATTGTCGGGTCATAAAATACAATAAACTTGGTGCGTTTTGTATTTTTTTTAGTGATTCTATTTCTATGCTTAGTTTTCCTTTTTTATAATGTGTGACTTGCTGCCAAAATTTTTGCATTATTTCAACCGACAAATCTTCAAAATCTTTGACATGGGTGCAAACAGTCATTAAATGTTCATGGAAATTGGGGAGGTGTTTTTCCAACTGTGGACTCAGGTGATGTCTTATTTTATTTCTCAGATAATCATCTTTGGCATTGCTAGCGTCTTCGCGATGTTTGTAATTGTTTTTCTTGATATATTGCTCAATATAGTAACGTGTAGCAAACATAAGAGGGCGAACAATGTGTTTGTTTTTAACTGGAATACCATGCAAACCACTAATACCTGTATTGCGAGTAATATTGATAAAAAAAGTTTCGGTATTGTCAGATAAATGATGGGCGGTGAGGAGATTGTCAAACCCGTGTTTTTTTATTAATTGTTTAAACCAATCATACCTGAGTTTACGTGCAGTTTCTTGAACGCCCATTTGGAATTCTTCCATCTTTTCTTGGGTTTCAAAAGACTTGGTATAAAAGGGGATTTTATGTTTTTGAGCTAGTTTTTTAACAAACGCTTCGTCTTTAATACTTTCCTCACCACGCAAGTTGTAATTGCAATGCGCCACTGAGAACTTATAGCCCCCATTCAATAATAAGTGAAACAAACAAACGCTGTCAATACCACCACTGATTGCCAACAATAAATTTGATTTTTTATTGAACAATTGGTGTTGCTTTATAAAGTCTTTAAACGCTTGTTCCATTAGAATAATTAGAACAAAATTACTGATTTTTTTTGACTTAATTCAAAAGTATGATTCCATCAAAACTTTCGTTCTTAATCAAGTTGAGGAGAGGTCTCTTGAATTCGGATTTACGAGAAACCGTCATTCTGGAATTCGGCTTTGCGAATCCTGTCTTGTCACCCTGAGGCTCTCGAAGGGTAGATGAATAGGTACGTAAACCTATCCAGAAGATTCCGTATAAATGCCCTTTACACAAGCCCAGTCCGCAGCATTTTACGGAATGACTATAGGCGACCGCCCCTTGCACAAACCTCGAGAAACCGTCATTCTGGAATTCGGCTTTGCGAATATGCAGAATCTTTTCATTAGTGCTTCGCAATTTAGAAGATTCCGTATAAATGCCCTTTACACAAGCCCAATCCGCAGCATTTTACGGAATGACTATAGGCGACCGCCCCTTGCACAAACCTCGAGAAACCGTCATTCTGGAATTTGGCTTTGCGAATATGCAGAATCTTTTCATTAGTGCTTCGCTATCTAGAAGATTCCGTATAAATGCTCCCAACACAAGCCCAGTCCGCAGCATTTTACGGAATGACTATAGGCGACCGCCCCTTGCACAAACCTCGAGAAACCGTCATTCTGGAATTCGGCTTTGCGAATATGCAGAATCTTTTCATTAGTGCTTCGC
>JBIPNH010000014.1:0-35507 GCA_044373665.1 Bacteroidia bacterium | reverse complement strand
GCAAGAAATATTAACCTTTATCTCCGAACATCAACTCATGTTTTACATGGTTGTACTAATGATTTTTGTCGGAATCGAACTGATTGAGAAAGTGCCAAGTGTACTTCACACCCCTTTAATGAGTGGAGCGAATGCCATTCACGGTGTTGTTATTATCGGTGCTATAATCATTATGGGACAGGCAGACAACATTTATGCAACCATCCTTGGATTCATTGCGGTTGTGCTAGGAACATTAAACGTAGTGGGTGGCTTTGTGGTAACAGACAGAATGTTAGACATGTTTAAAAAGAAAAAATAATGACTCTAAATTCAGAAATTATCAATTACTTTAAAAATAAACCTGTAAAAAAGGTTTATTTATTTGGTTCTTCAGTTAATGACGAAGCAAAGGCGAATGATATTGATATTTTAATTGAATTAGAACCTAACCATATTGTCACTCTTTTTGATATGGGAAAATGGACGATAGAATTAGAAAACACTTTTCATAAAAAAGTAGATTTAATTACTACTGAAAATATCAATGTTTTGATAAAACCATTTATCGAAGCCCAAAAAAAACTTATATTCAACAATCCCAAATATGCTTGAAAAGGATAAAACCAGAGTAGAATATATTATTAATCCCATTGATAAATTAATCGAAATCAATGAACAAAAATCTTTTGAAGAATTTGATTCTGATTTTCTTTTAAAACTAGCGTCTGAGAAACTTTTAGAAACTATTGCAGAAGCTTGTAATGCTATGTCATCCGATTTTAAAGACACATATAACAACATAGACTGGAGCTCAATCAGAGGAATGAGAAATATTATAGTTCACGAATACTTTTCCGTAAATTACAAAGCACTATACAACACCATTTTTAACCAATTACCAATTTTAAAAACACAATTATTACAAAGTAAATAAATGAAACAATCAATATTAGACATCATTTACATGATTGGAGCTATAAGCTTCATTTTTGGTATCAAAATGCTTGGAAATCCGGCAAAAGCAAAAAAAGGAAATCTTATTGCTGCTTTTGGTATGACCATTTCTATTTTTGGCACTATTTTCCTATACGAAGGCATAAAAACCAGTAACTATATCTGGATTTTTGCGGCTTTGATTATTGGAACTGTTGTTGGCACAATAATGGCCAAAAAAGTTAAAATGACTGGCATGCCTCAAATGGTTTCCTTCTTCAATGGAATGGGTGGCGCTTGTGCTGCATTAATTTCTTTGGTTGAATTCAACCATCTACAACACAACCCTGAAACGACAAGTTTAAGTACTTTGGCTATTATCTATTTGGGATTAATTATAGGTTCTATCTCTTTTTCGGGCAGTATCATTGCTTATGGTAAGTTGGACGAAAAAATAAAAGACAAAACGCTGCCTTTGCAACAAGTGATAAACGTTGGTTTGTTGTTGTTTATATTAGTATTAGGCGGTTTGGCTGCTTATGGCATCATTTCTAATCCGATGATGATTTATGTGGTTTTGACATTGTCTTTATTGTATGGTATTTTATTCGTTATGCCAATTGGTGGTGCAGACATGCCTGTTGTAATTTCACTGTTAAATTCATTTACTGGTGTGGCAGCGGCTATGGGTGGTTTTTTGTATGGCAATATGGTGATGTTAGTAGGTGGGATTTTGGTAGGAAGCGCCGGAACATTACTGACTGTTGTAATGTGTAAAGCCATGAACCGATCATTAACCAATGTATTGATTGGCAATTTTGGCGGCAATAAATCGGGCGGTGGTGAAGCCAAAGCCATGACAGGTTCTACCAAAGAGATTACCAAAACAGATTTAGCAGTGTTAATGAAATACAGCAAAAAAGTGGTGATTGTTCCAGGTTATGGTTTGGCAGTAGCGCAAGCACAACACGTTTGTCATGAATTGGAACAAGCATTAGAAAATGAAGGTGTAGAAGTTAAATACGCTATACACCCTGTGGCGGGTCGTATGCCTGGGCACATGAATGTATTGCTTGCTGAAAGTAATGTCAGTTACGACAAATTGATAGAGATGGACGACATCAATCCTGAATTTAAAAACACAGATGTGGTATTAATTGTTGGGGCGAATGATGTGGTGAATCCTGCTGCTAAGACAGACCCAAGCTCTCCTATATACGGAATGCCAATACTAGACGTTGAAGATGCTGCTCACACAGTAGTGTTTAAACGAAGCATGAAAGCGGGATATGCTGGTATAGAAAATGAATTATTCTACAGTCCTAAAAACAGCATGTTGTTTGGTGATGCCAAAAAATCATTAACTGATTTAGTAACTGAGTTGAAGAATTTGGCATAGTCAAAAATGGGGGAATTAAGCATTACTTGTGAACTGTTAAAACGCAATTCGCAAAAGAAAATAATGGGCTTACTTCTAACTTACATTGCCTTTTTTATTTTTATTAGAATACTAGCCCCTCACTATTCCAAAAGTGGCGAAGTTTTATACCGTGGCTTACTTAGCCAAATAGGCTACGGGGACTATACTATTTATGCCCAATACACTTATTTTTTCCTACTCATCTCTGCCCCTTTTGTTTTTGTAATCATTTTAAAAAGAACACTCACCATTATTGGTGATATAACAATAACTGAACATAAAATTACCATTAGTCGAAATCAATCTATTCTATACAAATTGAATGTGGCGCATTTAAAGCAACTTGAAATACAATTTAACTACTTTAAGCGCAATGATATTGAACCAAGGAACATGGTTAAAGGCAATAACAATGTAATCGGTTTTAAAAAAATGGGAATTCCATTTAACTTTGAATTTCTCCTTCAAACCAAGGAGGAAGACGAAATCTATAGAGCAATCCTTGACAAATGGACTGAAAATGGAATTTCTTTTAAATACCGCACCGTTCTGTCTAAATTTTAAAAACATTTAAACGCTATTTAAACCTTAAGAAATAAAAAAAGGAGCCGCTATTAATAACGGCTCCTTTTATGTAAAATAAGTATTGACACTAATTATTCAATGGCTCCAATCTTATGGTCAATTTCTTTTTGAAAGCGTAATACTCAAGTACCATCAAGTGATTTTTCTTTGCTGGATGAATACTAATGTTTCTTGAATTAACATCTATAGGGGTTCTATTTGTTTTAGGATCGCCATCTCCTAATGTAATTGACCCAATGACAGTGTCATTTCTTTTACCATCATCATCTTTTCTATTTAAATCAATGTAGTATGAAGTAAAGCCGTTTCCATCTTCATTTATCGATGAATATTGATAATCAAAATATCCGCCTGCTTTTAAATAATGTGATATCCTTGTTATTGAAGCATATTGATAACCTGATTCTAAAAAGACTTCTGAATATTTCTTTTTAACAACTTCTTTTTGAATCAATTTAAAATCTTTATTAAAAACCATGTAAACCATGTTGTATATTTTTATACTAAAATTACTCATTCCTGTAGACGCTCCTTGTCCTGCTGCTAAACTTAACACCTTCAAACCAACAGCAGCTTTCGACAAAACCATTTTATATTGCTCTGCAACTATGTAAGTATTTCCATCTTTACCAATTTGAACTTTATGAATATAAAAACGCATGCTTTCTTTGGTTTGCGCACCGTCTGTAGTTGCAGTTAAGTTAATCAAATCTTTTTTCCACGTTAATTGCTCATTTTTAATAACTTCACCATCAAGATTTAACTTCATTAAATACAAACCTTCACTTTTATTGTTAGTCGCATTTTTTCCTTTAGCGTAATATTCACCATTCAAATAAACCAATTTGTTGAAATCATCGACATAACAACCATAAATATTAATATCCTGCATTCTGTCAACATCCAATTCAAAAAGAGTGTTACCACTTTCTGCATCTAAAAAGAAAAAGCTATTCGTAACATCTCTTGAATTTGGGTTATTTTTGGTTGATTTTAAAACCCCAATAAATTTGCTAGATGAATATAAAATATCAATCTCCTCTGTTTCAGGCGCCTTTGTATCCGAGGCGCTCGTCCACATCAATTCCAACTTGTTATTATAACCTTCTAAGGCATAACCCATTTTTTTGTTACTTACCAATACTTGTCTTACAAAACCATAATCGCCCAATGAATGAATCGAAGAACTAATCGGTTCATCGCTATTCATTGCAGCTGAAATTTGGAAACTTTCAAATTTACTAATTTCAACTTCTTTTTTCTCTCCTAGTAGCATTCCATCTTTAGAAAATGCAAACAAATCGACTCCTTTTCTACCTGCCATCATTAACAAAAATGCATTGCCATTGTAATTCATTTCAATTAACTGAGAACTCTTGTCTGCTTCAACTTCTATACTTCTTTTGTAATTAAAATCAACATCATAAAGTTTAATTTCAAATTCGGCATCCCTTTTTCCGGTTTTTTCACCTTTTGTAAAATAATAATAACCTACTAAAACATTATTTTCAATAATATTACCAAAATTGCGAACATCTTTGGCTCTAATTTTCTCCATTTGTAACACAATATTCCCATCTGGATTTTTGTTGTTGTTAGACTTTGAAATAAAAGGTGTTAACATCAAAAATAGAGTTAACATGAACGAAATTATATTGTTTTTTTTCATAAATGTATCAAACAAAGGTAATTGTAATTTTTAAATAATTGAAATAAGATTTAAAGATTCAATGTTTCCATCTTAACTATCAGTTTTCTTCTTAGAACATTATATTCTAAAAATATAATATGATTATTTTTAGCTGGTAAAATTTTCATCTCATTTTGTTTTAATTGAAGATTTATGCTTCTATAAGTAACTCCCGTAATATTAAAATCTACACTTCTGATTATTTTAATCTTGGCCATATCTTCTTCTTTACTATCTTCAAATATTATAGAAATTGCTTTACCATCGTAATTTGAATAAGAAAACTTATAATCAAAATATGATTTTAAAAGAAAACCTGTTGCAAGGTTTGGGATATTGGCATAAGAGGTCGCATCTGTATTTAAATATCTTTTCTTAACTACATCATTTCTTATTGAAGTAAAATCTTTATCAAAAACCATATATACTATATTAAAAATCATAGTACTCATAGCGCCTCCACTCATCCCGGCCAAAAGGTTTGCATCTATCCCTGATTTTGGGAAAGATTTATATTGTTCTGCAACTATATATAAATTATCATCATTACCCCAATGAATATTATGAATGAATAGTGAGATATTATTGATTTTTTCTTTTCCTTCAGAAATTGTAGTTATCTCTCTTAAATTGTTAAACCAACTCAAGCGTTTTTCATTAATAACATTACCATCAAAATTTAATTTCATTAAACAAAGCCCTTCACTATTGAAACTTCCCAAATTATAATATTCGCCAACTATGTATATAAATTTATTAACCTCATCAACACGACAACTATTAATAATCAAATCTTTAATTTTTTCATAATCCATTTCAATTAGTTTTTTTCCTGACTTTGAATCAATAAAATAATAACTTCTTTTTATTTCTCTTTTTAGAACGCCTCCTGAGGATTGTTCTTTTATAATACCTATAAATTCACTTGATGTATACTTGATATCAACTCCTTCACTATAGCTAGTATTCCCCCCTGTTTCATCAGACCACAGTAGTTCCAATTTGTTATTATATGCTTGCAAAACATAACTAAATTTCTTGCCTTTTCTATGGGTTTCCCTTTTCAAAAATCCAAAGTTCCCCATTGTGAAATATGACATTTGAGAATTCTTATTTAGTTCTTTTTTTTCACCCAAAAATTGACCCTCTTTTGAATAGGTATGTAAATCGTTACCCTTTGCTCCTAATAGAGTTACCAAAAAGGCATTTCCATTGAATATTACTTGTACTAAACCTGCCTTCTTGATAGTCTCAATTTTAATACTTTTATTGTACTTCAAATCTAAATCATAGATTTTAATCTCACTTTCATAACTTCCATTGTCTGTTTTGCCTCCACTTGTAAAATAATAGTACCCATACAAAACATCTAAATTATAAATAGTGCCAAAATTAGTAACTTCGTTGGCCGAAATATCATTAATTTCTAATACGTTGTTTTCATTTGGTTCATTGTGATTGTTTGATATTAAACTTAATGGCATTAACACTATCAAAACAAATAAATAGAATAATTTTTTACTTTTGGTTTTCATATATATATTTTTATAACTTATTGGCGAGTGGTTTTTATTTTTTTTAAACAATTGAAGTAACTTTATTTTATTGAACTAAAGGTTCCATTGCAATTGTCAATTTATTCTTAATTACAAATTGTTGTGAGTATAACAGTAATAAATGATTTTTTTTGGCAGGTAAAATTTTTAATTTTGATGGATATGAACGAAGATTAATTCTTCCTAAACTAACATTTCCATTATTAATTTCCATAGATCCAATTATTTCATTACTTTTAACGTTATCAATTTTTTTATATTTCTCAAATTCTCTGTAAATCGTGGTTAATTGATTTCCGCCTTCATTGACATATGAAAACTGATAACCAAAATATCTATCCAATGGATAAGAGATACTCGTTTCAAAATCTGATAGAACTTTTCCTATTGGTGAGGGGAAATCAGCATAAGAATATTTCTTTTCTACAATATTATTTTTCAAGAGTTTAAAATCTTTATCAAAAATTAAATAGGCCAAATTAAAAATCACTACCCTATTTTTACCTTGAAAAAGACTAGATAAATCATTTATATCAATATAGAAATTTAAATGAAATGACTTAAACTGTTCTGCTACAATGTATATTTTACCTTCACTATCCCAATGAAATTTATGAATATATATTGGCACATTATCTATTACTTTTTTATTGTAAGTAACTGTTGTTATGCTTTTTAACTCTTCTGCAAAACTTACCCTCCTTTCATTTATAACTTTGCCATCAAAATCAAAATTTATTAAACAAAATCCTTCAACATCATTTGTTCCATTTTTAAAAGAATAACCCCCTAAATTTAATATTTTATTTTCCTCATCCAAATGATAACTACTAATCAATGAATTTTTTATTTTTTTAGAACGCAATTCAAATAATTCATTACCTGTCTTTGAATAAACAAACACTAAACTACTTTCATAATCATTTTCAAATAAACCACTAGGGGCATCTGTTCTTACAAATCCAAAATATTTTCTTGATGAGTATACGATATGAATTTTATCATTAATATTTTCATCTGTCTCAATGGACCATAATAATTCCAAATTGTTGTTAAATGCTTTCAAAACACTACCTAATTTCATGCCATTCCTTAACGTTTCCTTTCTCATGAATCCATAATTCCCCAATGTGTAATATGAACATGATTGTGTCTTACTTATCCCTTTCTTTTCACCTAATTTATTACCATCATTTGAAAAGGCAAGTAATTCATTTGTCCCACTTCCAAGTAAAGTTACCATAAAAGCATTTCCATTATAAATCAAACTGATTACTTTGGTCTTTTTAATAGTCTCAATACTAATACTTCTTAAGTATTTAAAATTTAAATCATAAATTTTAATTTCACTTGCAAAACTGCCATTCTTTACTTTGCCTATATTGGCAAATTGATAATATCCAAATAATACATCTGTTTTAAAAATACTTCCAAAATTATTTATTTCATTTGCATTCAAGTTTTCAACGACTAAAACAACATTTGATTTAGGTTTGTAGAAACTATTTGATTTTAACCTTAAAGGGATTAAAGACATCAATACAAATAAAAAGAATAAATTTTTATTCCTGGTTTTCATGCATATTTTTAGATATTATAAGATTAAAACGCAGGTACAAACTGGTACATCTCTTTGATAGTACCAAGACTTTTCTTAACCACTTTCATATTCATTTTTTGGTCAACATTCGGTTTGTTCGTGCTCATGTTTCTTGGTTGTTTTACTATAGAATCTGCATACTCAACTCCTTTTATCACTTCTCCAAAAACAGTGTATTCTCCATTCAAATGTGCCGTTCCACTGGTACTTACAGCGATGTAAAACTGCGACCCACTCGATGCCTTTTGTGGATTAACATTGTTCCCCAATCTAGCTGCGGCTAAACTTCCTTTTTTGTGCTTAATTTCTGTGAAAATTTCGGCTGGAATCGTATACCCCGGACCACCAGAACCGTTGCCATCTGGATCGCCTCCTTGTATCATAAAATTGGGAATAACTCGGTGAAATAATAACCCATCATAAAAACCTTGGTTAGCCAATTTAATAAAATTCTTTTTGTGAAGCGGTGTTTTGTCGTATAAATAAACAACCATCAACCCATAAGAAGTTGTTATCTCAACTAACTCCACAGTATCTGCAGGATTAGTGTTAACAATTGGTAAAGGTGTAGGCGTTTCCTCTTCACAAGAAAACATAAACAGGGAGGCTATTATTAATAATCCTAGGTATTTCATAAACACAAAGATATTTATTGTATTTAATTTTCCAATAAAAAATAGATATTTGCTCAATGAAATTTAAAATCTTACTAGGCTTGTCTATGGCATTGGTTTCTATGGCATTTGTGATTAACAAAGCTAACGAACCTAAAAAAGGATATTCCTCTTTAAACATGAATAATTCAGTTCATGCTTGCGATAATTTTTACGAATATGCCGTTGGTGGTTGGATGAAAAACAATCCTATTCCTAACACGGAAAGCCGTTGGGGTGCCTTTAATATTCTTCAGAAAGAGAATGAAATAAAACTTAAAAATATTTTAGATGGCATCATCAATCCTGCCGACCCAAAATCAATTTACAAAAAAGGAAGTAATGAACAACTATTAGGCGACTTTTACAAATCTACGCTCGACACACTAACCATTAATAAACTTGGTCATACCCCTATTTTAAATGAATGGAAAAAAATAGATGCGTTGAGAAAAATTCAAGATTTGGGCACATTGATAGGTTCTCAAAGATGGCGTGGTCATGGCAGCTTATTTAGTTCATTCGTAAGCATTGACGCCAAAAACAGTCAACGACATATTGTGTACATGAGTCAAGGTGGATTGACACTCCCAGACGTAGATTACTATTTAAAAAATGACGACAAAAGCAAAAATATACGCAATGAATACACCAAACATATCAGCAATATGTTTGGCTTATGTTCTGAAAAAAACTCAGTAGAAATTGCTTCAAAAATACTAGCCATTGAAACAGATTTGGCGCTTATTTCTATGTACAGAACCGAAAGACGCGACCCCGACAAAACCTATAATTTATACCAATATGAGAAATTCATCAAAGACTTTAACTACATCAATTGGGGTGCCTATTTTAAAACAGCTCTTCCGGTAGGATTTAAAGAAATGGTCGTTTCTCAACCAAAATTCTACGAGCAATTAGGGACCGTAATCAATAAATATTCTTTGAGCGATTGGAAAAACTACATGAAATGGCATGCTTTAAGTGGCAAAGCTTCATTGCTTTCTAGTGCGTTTCAAAAAGAAAACTTCCATTTTAATAGCACTATTTTGAAAGGAACTACCACCATGAAACCATTGTCTGAACGTTCTGTCAATATGGTGAATGCCTACTTGGGCGAAACCTTGGGACAGGAGTTTGTGAAATACCATTTCTCTGAAAGCTCTAAACAAAAAGTTAGCGAAATGGTTGAAAATCTGAGAGCGGTTTTTAAAGAAAGAATTCAACAATTAGATTGGATGAGCGATTCTACAAAAGCTAAAGCAATAGCCAAATTGGATGCCTTTACCTACAAAATTGGTTACACCGAAAAATGGAAAGATTACAGTAAAGCGGTCATAACCCATAACACATTGTACAACAATGTCACTTCAATAGCGGGTATTTCATACGGCATGATGGTCAAAAAACTGAATCAACCTATTGATAAAACTGAATGGGGAATGACCCCACAAACGGTTAATGCTTATTACAACTCAAGTCGCAATGAAATCGTTTTTCCTGCAGGTATATTACAACCCCCTTTCTATTCTCCCGATGCAGATGATGCATTAAACTATGGTGGCATTGGTGCTGTTATTGGTCATGAATTTTCACACGGGTTTGATGACAAAGGAAGTAAATACGACAAAGATGGTAATTTAAAGAATTGGTGGAGTGCAGAAGACCGTTTGAAATTTGAACAAAAAACCAAAAAAATCGTAGAACAGTTCAACCGTTTCGAGGTATTAGACAGTGTCTTTATTAACGGTAGTCTGACTCAAGGTGAAAACATAGCCGACTTTGCCGGTCTGACTCTAGCTTATTACGCACTAAAAAAACAATACCAAAAAGAAACCCCTAATGGTAAAGAATTGGATGGATTTACTTGGCAACAAAGATTTTTCTTAGGTTGGAGTTTGGTTTGGGCACAGAATATCAGTGAAAAAGAATTGCGCAACAGAATTATTACCGACCCACATTCTCCCGGCATGCACCGAGTATTAGGACCATTGGCGAATATGCCCGAGTTTTGGGAAGCTTTTGGTTGCAGCGACGACTCTAAAATGAAAGCCAAACCAAAGTATCTTGTTAAGATTTGGTAAATTTTGAATTTCATCCATAAAAATCCTAAAACGAACTAATACTGACAACTAATTCAAATTTAATTTGTTACTTTGTAAATAAGCATGAATATAGGAATTGTCTGTTATCCAACATTTGGCGGTAGTGGTGTGGTGGCTACCGAATTAGGTAAAGCTTTGGCTGCCAAAGGTTACTTTGTTCATTTTATTAGCTACAGTCAACCTGCCCGTTTGGACTTTTTTAACCCTAATGTGTTTTTTCACGAAGTTTCTATCTACAAATATCCTTTGTTTGAATATGTCCCTTATGAAACCATTTTGGCGAGTAAGATTGTAGATATTGTTAAGCAAAATAAGCTTGACTTATTACATGTTCATTATGCAATTCCCCATGCTAGTGCAGCATTAATGGCTAAGAATATTTTAAGGGAACAAGGCATTAACATCCCCATTGTTACAACATTACACGGAACAGATATCACTTTGGTAGGAAAAGACCCCACTTATGAACCAGTGGTTTCTTATTCTATCAACCATTCGGATGCTGTAACAGCCGTTTCAGAAAGTTTGAAAAAAGACACTTACAAAAACTTTCATATTGACAAACCTATTCACGTTATCCCTAACTTTATTGATTTTGAAAGGTTTACCAAACAGAAAAAAGAACATTTCAAAAAAGCCATTGCACCCAATGGTGAAAAAATATTGGTTCACACGTCCAACTTCAGAAAAGTAAAACGTATTGAAGATGTCATTAAAGTATTTTGTATAGTAAGCAAACAAATAGACAGTAAACTCCTTTTAATTGGCGATGGACCAGAAAGGACAAATATCGAAATTCTTGCAAAGGAACTGTGTGTGTATGAAAAAATTACTTTTTTGGGCAAACAGGAGCAAATTGAGGAAATTCTATCTGTGTGCGACTTGTTTTTACTAACCTCTGAAACAGAAAGTTTTGGATTAGCGGCCTTAGAAGCAATGGCATGCGAGGTACCCGTTATCAGTAGCAATGCAGGTGGAATTCCTGAAGTAAACGAACACGGTTATTCTGGCTATTTGAGCAATGTTGGTGATGTTGAAGACATGGGTAAAAATGCCTTAAAAATTCTGGAAAATGAAGCCACGCTAAAACAGTTTAAATCGAACGCCTTAGCAAAAGCCTTAACCTTTCATATTGATAAAATTTTACCAATGTACGAAGATGTTTACAAGAGTTTAGTAGGTGAATTCACCAAATGCGCTACGGATGCTTAATTGCGTTTTTTCAGAAGCTTCTACCCTACCAACCACTTTTGCAGGCACTCCAAACGATTCTGAAATCTTGATAATCGATTCTGCCAATTCAGGCTTCACATATATTTCCATTCTGTGTCCCATATTAAAAACCTGATACATTTCACGCCAATCTGTGCTACTTTGTGCTTGAATGGTTTTAAATAAAATCGGTAGTTCGAACAGGTTATCTTTAATAATATGTAGAGGCGTTTTTACAAAATGTAAAATCTTGGTTTGTCCTCCACCTGAACAATGCACTAATCCATGAATTTCCGAACGGTGTTGTTCCAATATAGCTTTAATAATAGGGGCGTAAGTTCTGGTTGGGGATAACACCATTTGACCAGCATTTATTGGCAAACCTTCAATCTTATCTGTAAGTTTCAATTGACCAGTATAGGCTAAATCTTTGCTCAATAAATCATCATAACTTTCAGGGTATTTTTCTTTGTATTCACCACTAAACACATCATGACGAGCGCTTGTTAAACCATTGCTTCCCATTCCTGCATTGTAAAATGTTTCATAGGTTGCTTGTCCGTCGCTTGCCAAACCGATAATAACATCCCCTTCTTGAATATGGTGGTTTGAAATAATATCCGACTTTTTGGCTCTAGCTGTAACGGTGCTGTCCACAATTACAGTTTTCACCAAGTCGCCCACATCGGCAGTTTCTCCACCCCCACTTACTATATTGATGCCATAGGGTTTTAAGCTCTCAATAAAAGCTTCTGTACCATTGATAATTTCACCTATCACTTCACCAGGAATCCTTTTTTTATTTCGACCAATGGTGCTTGACAACAAAAAATTATCCGTAACGCCCACGCAGAGTAAATCATCAATATTCATTACGATGGCGTCTTGGGCAATGCCTCTCCACACAGAAATATCACCTGTTTCTTTCCAATAAACGTAAGCCAAACTGCTTTTAGTTCCTGCACCATCAGCATGAATGATGTTACAATAGTCGTCATCACCGCCTAACACATCGGGAATAATTTTACAAAATGCTTGCGGGAACAAGCCTTTGTCTAATTTTGCAATGGCTTTGTGTACATCTTCTTTTTGTGACGAAACGCCTCTTTCGTTGTATTTATCTGTTGGCTGCATTGGGATGCAAAAATAAGTCAATAATTTGGCATTTGTAAACTCAGACTATTTTATTGATAAACCATCTACGGAAAAGCATTAAGCTCCATCTGAACGACATTAAACTATTATTCGATATATTTACAAGACGCCAAGCATGGCGAGTCTCTATCAACAAACTCAAGCTGAACGGCGTGAAACTCACTGTAGGTGAAATTCATCAACAACTAATCCCTTTAAACCCCTTAAACAATCACGCTGAACGGCGTGACAACACCTAAACCCATTAAAGCCTTTAAAAATCTCTAAAATCCGAGACTTGCACTGAAGTTGATTCTGAATAAAATTGCAAAGCCAATTTTTCCAGAATGACTTTTCCATAACTTGATTCAGGAAGACACCCTTCGATACTTCAGCTTAGGGCTGAAACTCAGGGTGACAATACCTAAACCATTTAAACCCTTTAAACACCCTACGAGAGCCTCAGGGTGACAATACCTAAACCCTTTCAACCCCTTAAACACCCTTCGAGACCCCACCTCACGTGACTAGGCTCAGCCTAGTGGGTGACAACAACTAAACAAATAAACAACTAAACGAATAAAAAATTACCCCTCCGCTCCGCCTTGCATCATACTGGCAAACAAATCTCCAAAGGAATAACCGGTTTCTATTTCTTTTCGATTCAATCTGGAAATACTTGCCAAACCGTGAAGAATTAATTCTTTTACAACTACTCTTTCTTGGTCGTTTATAATCAAGTCTTTTTGTTTTTCTATCAAATCGTCTAAACCAGGAATGGCATTTATTTTTTTCACATAGTCTTTCTCACTCATGTCGGAATAAATATTGAGTGTATTGCCTTTTTCAAACCATTCTATCACTTCTCTAAAATAGTCGGGACCAGCTTCTTTGCCTTTTTTTCTAAGTTTAGTTACATTAGGAATCATGTCGGTAAAGACTTGTTTGATGCTTTGTATAATCAACGAAACCGCCACATTATAGGGACCTTCCTGTTCCCCTTCGTACACCATTTCTATTTTACCTGTAATGGACGGAATAATTCCCGCAAAATCGGCCACTCTTACGACTCCTTTTTCCTCATCATTAAGCAACATTCTGCGCTCCACCATACTCATTAAATTCTCAAATGAGGTAATACTCATTCTTGCAGAAACACCACTTTTATGGTCTACAAACTCGCTCTCTCTGGCTTTAAAAGCAATATTTTCTAAAATAGTACTGATAAATTCAGGCACATGGATATTTTGTCTTTGAAAATCAGACAATCTCGCCTCTTGCTTGGTGACACTTTTAGCCGTTTCTATACTTTTAGGATAGTGTGTTAAAATTTGACTACCAATTCTGTCTTTTAATGGCGTAATAATACTTCCACGGTTGGTATAATCCTCTGGATTGGCGGTAAATACAAACTGAATATCTAAATTTAAACGCAATTTAAATCCTCTTATTTGCATATCACCCTCTTGTAAAATATTGAACAATGCCACTTGAATACGGGGTTGTAAATCGGGCAACTCATTAATCACAAAAATACTGCGATGACTGCGTGGAATTAATCCATAATGAATGGCATTTTCATTGGAAAATGAAATCTTTAAATTAGACGCTTTAATAGGATCAATATCTCCAATTAAATCTGCAATTGACACATCGGGAGTGGCCAATTTTTCGACGTATCTTTCTGAGCGATGCAACCATTCTATAGGCAATGCATCCCCTAATTCACTCACTAAAGATTTTGAAGAATTGATGATAGGGCGAAGTGGGTCTTCATTTAATTCGGAACCTTTAATAACGGGCACCCACTCGTCTAACAAATGAACCATTTGACGGGCAATTCTAGTTTTAGCCTGACCCCTTAGTCCCAATAAATTGATGTTGTGACCCGATAATATAGCGCGTTCAATGGCTGGAATGACGGTATCTTCATATCCTAAAATTCCTTCAAATACATTTAAATTATTTTTTAACTGATGAATTAAATTCTTTCTTAACTCTTCCTTTACACTCAGGGATTGGTAGCCTGATTTTACTAACTCACCTAGTGTTGATATATTGGGTTGATTGCTCATTATTATTTGGTTCTTTTTCTTTTGTTTTTTTCGAAATCATGAAAGACATATTCGCCCAAGCCTTGTAAGCTGGTATAAAAGGCTTTGCCATTATTTGTTTCTGTAAATTCTTCTACAAATTGCTGAAGATAAGGGTCTTTTGCAATCATAAAAGTAGTAATTTGTATCCCTAATCGTCTGCAAGCGGCTGCCATATTGAGGGTTTTATTGACTATTTTACGATCGAGCCCAAAACTGTTTTTGTAATACCCTCCTGCTTCTTTTAAGCAACTCGGTTTACCATCGGTAATCATAAAAATTTGCTTATTGGCATTTTTTCTTCTTCTCAAAATATCCATAGCCATTTCTATCCCCGCCACAGTGTTGGTGTGAAAGGGACCTACTTTTAGGTAGGGCAATTCTTTAACCGTAATTTGTTGGGCATCGTCGCCAAAAGTAACAATATCTAAAGTATCCTTGGGATATTTGGTTTTAATTAATTCGGCCAAAGCCATGGCTACTTTTTTGGCTGGCGTTATGCGGTCCTCGCCATACAGTATCATGGAGTGCGAAATATCTATCAACAACACCGTACTGGTTTGACTTTTGTATTCTTTTTCAAACACCACTAAATCCTTTTCCGACATTTGAAAATCATTAATTCCACTCGAAATTTGGGCGTTTTTGATGCTGTCAATAGCAGAAATTGAATCGATGGTATCGCCAAACTCAAACGACCTCATTTCAGGTTGAATTTCATCCCCATTGCCCGAAAATTTAGTTTTGTGATTGCCTAATTTAGATTTTTTAAGTTTGCCGAAAATTTGGTCTAGACTGTCTTTTCTGATAATTTGCTCTGTTTTGGGGGTGATTTCAAAGCTGCCATCACCTTTATTGTCGTCTATCAAACCTTTCGATTTAAGGTCTTCAATAAAATTACCCATGCCATAGGAGTTATCGGTAATCTTATACTTGCGGTCAATCTCATTCAACCAATCGAGTGCTTCGGTATAATCACCTGCGGTGTATAACAATAAATCCTTGAACAAATCGAAAATTTTGTCAAAAGAAGGATTTTTATTGTCTTGAATTTTGTGTTCCGAAAAGTGATAGCCTAACATTGAATACAATTATAACAAAAAAGGGTAATAGAATGTTTAAGAAACTTTTATAAGTATCAATAACACAAGAAACCCTTAAAACTTAGTGTTTAATAAAATGTATATTGTTGACTTTTCTTTCAGTTATTATTTGAACTAAGTAAATCCCTTGAATTAAATGAGAAATTGAAAATGATTTTTCATTACTTTCAAGAACCAACTTACCCATTGAATCATAAATACTAACTTTGTCAATATCATTAGTCGAGGAAATACTTAATGTTTCTGAACCTGGATTTGGATAAATTGAAATTATTTGCGAATTACTGGTTGAGACACTTGAAAAATTTTTCTCACAAAAAAATGAGTCAACATAATTATCATTTTGAATAATCCAACCTTTATTGTTTACAAGAATATTTCTAGCATCAACAGCACTTTGGTCATAAAACATATTGGTTGAAATTAATTTTTTATTATTGGGCATTAATGGGTTGTTGCTCCAACTAATAAGGGTTGCAGAATAAGCTTTACATTTAATACCAGAACTACCGAGCATATTATCAATAATAGCATTTGGAAGAAAAACCCAAGTACCTAAATTTTGATTAAAACTTCTAGAATAATGAAACATCAATTCTAAATTAATTGCATTAGAAACATTCCATTCACTTAAATCCTGATTGAAATTATTAGTTATCATAAACATTCGTTCAAAATTTTTAACATTAGAAACATCCCATGTATTCAAACTCTGATTAAACTCTAAAGCACTTCTAAACATATTGTTCATTGTGACGACTTTGGAAGTATTCCATGACCCAATTGGTTGATTAAAATTTAAGGCTCCATCAAACATACCAGACATATTTACAACATTTGATGTATTCCAATTATCAAGTGGTTGGTTAAAATTATTTACATTTTTGAAGGTGAAACTAAAATCAGTTACATTTTGAGTATTCCAAGCATTAATATTTTGATCAAACGTTCTAGCTCCAAAAAACAAATTAGAAAAACTTGTCGTTTTACTTACATTCCAATTTCCTATAGGCTGATTAAAACTTATTGCATCATAAAACATATAGGTAAGATTAGTCAAGCTTGATAAATCCCAATCGTTAATACTGCTACTACCTCCGTTATTAAATTTAGTTGCTTTGAAGAACATGTACGACATATCAACGGCACTGCTGGTATTCCATGTACCAATATTTTGATTAAAAGCGGATGCACCATAAAACATGTATGACATATTAACAACACTACTAGTATTCCATGCGCCAATATTTTGATTAAAGAAGGACGCACCATAAAACATAGAATTCATATTGGTAACCTTACCTGTATTCCAATTATTTAAAGTTTGATTAAATCTATTTGCATTAAATACATTTGCACTAAAAAACATTTTTGACATGTCTGTAACATTTGATGTATTCCAATTACCGATCGGTGAATTGAATGATGTTGCACCATTAAACATTTCACTCATATTTGTAACATTGGATGTATTCCAATTATTTAAACTTTGATTAAAAGAGAGGGCACCTTTAAACATATATTTCATATCTGTAACTTTAGATGTATTCCAATTACCAATAGGTGAATTGAATGATGCTGCACCATAGAACATCTCATTCATATTTGTAACATTGCCAGTATTCCATCCTCCAATTGAACTATTGAATTGCTTGCAATTTTTGAACATTCCAGACATGTTTACAACTTTTGAAGTATTCCAACTTAAAATCTGAACTTGTCCATCAAGATTATTAAACATGTTACTCATATCCTCAATGTTAATGGTATTCCAATAGGATAAATCTCCTGAAAACCTTGCATTCTGAAACATTGAAGATGTATTTTTAATATTTGTTACATTCCATAATGAAATTTTACTAATTCCATATAATGATGTACAGCCAAAAAACATTTCATTCATACTTTCCACGTATTTCAAATTAGGCACGTCTAATGCCGTAACCTTTAAATTTTCACAACCTTTGAAAGCCCTCTCCATACTCTTCCATACTATAGTACCCCAACTCTCAATCATTAATAATCTATTTTTATCTTTACTCTTACTAAATATAACTCTATCAAAATTTTTAGGCTCTATATTTAATATTATTTTTGAACCAATCGGCAAGTTAGTTATTGTTAATGTTGAATCAGAAAAAGAACCAGAACCACTAGCAAATCCGGTCGTCATTTCTTCCCATGAATAATTAACAATGCCTGATGTTGAAACATCAAAAGAAATTTGATTATTACCTGAACCTGCAATACTTAGGTCCCAAAATGTAACAAAATTTTGTGCAAATAATTGATTAAAAGAAATCCAGTTTACACATATTGACAGAAATAATAGTTTGATCTTCATATTTTTTTTGTAAAAATAATTAAATTATTTAATAATTAACAAATTCTTTGTTAAACAATTTGAACTCGCTATCTATTAATCTATTGATCAATATTAATCCCCAAACTAATAACGATATTGTTTGAACGGTTGTTGTTTGTGATGGTTTGATTGGTTTGGTTTGAATTCAAATTCTCTAAAGTATAAGGCACTCTGTAATTGGCACTTTGACTGTTTACATACGCAAAATCAAGAGAATAAAGACTGGTTTTAATGCCTACTCCTAAAGAATAAACATTGTTTGCCAAATCTCTAACATACGGTACGGCATTGTCTTTAAATTGACTTGGATAACGGGCATATCCAAAGCGGAATCGATACTGTTCGTGAATGTATTCTCCACCAATTCTTAAATTAACAGCGTTCGACCTTAACATTGTTTTAACCGATTCATTTTGATCCAAAAATGGTTCTTCCTTAGGGTCTCTGGGTTCAAGCGCCCCTTGCGTGTAATTGACAGTTTCAACATCTACTGACAAAAAACCAACATTTTTATCAACCAAAGCTAAGCTATAAACATGTCTTGCAGGGGTGGTAATCCTGTATTTGTAATAAAACTGCTCACTAGTAACTCTTGCGTTTCTTCGGGGTTGGTTGAATGGATCAATTGAATTTGGATCAAACACGGTTTGCAAAGTATAATTAAATGAATCTTTTAAATTCAATACCGTTGGAGAGTGATACGCATATCCTAATCGTACTTTTTCATTGACATTGTAATTGATACCAAATTTTGAATTAAATCCCACACCCGTTGTGATAATATAATTGGTAAGTGTTAAACTTTTTATATCTTTTTCATTGCTGGTTTTTAAATCTGTTTCTGTAATACTAAAATTCTCAATATGCCTAATAGACTGAACGCCTAAGGATAGTCCAAAAAACAACTTATGTTTGTAATTTGCTGCAATAGAAGCGTTGTAATCATTCATGGCTCCGCGAGTTACGACTGACCCTTTTTGATTGACACGAATAGGAGAAGTGCCATAAGCAGAGATGTATTTGGGCGTAAAAAAATTGGTATCAATATCTATCAAACTCGTTACATAAGCCAAGTAATACAAGCTTGATTTTGAGAAAAACTGAGGATCTAAACCATCTTTACTAGCACTTTCTGCCCAAGATTGGGTGATACTGGTGTTATTGTTGGCAGAAAAAAAACTTTTATTGTGAAAATTATTAAGTCGATTGACATTAAACCCAACTACAAAGTTGACAAAACCTTCTGGTTTTTTTTTCTCAAAACCTTCTGCCGGAATAATAAGAACGAGTCCTGCATTGGGAACATTAAAATTAAATTTAGTATCTGAAATGGTTCTATCAATATATCTTGCCTTGGTTTTATTGTTGTAAAAACTAGAACTGATAAAGAAATTATTTGTTCTGAAACGTCCCATACCGGCAGGATTAATAGCCGCACTTGACGCATCAGCACCCACAGCACCAAAAGCACCTCCTACACCGTATGAACGGGCAGTACTTCCTGGCTGCTTCATTGAATACCTGATAACGTCTTGAATGTTTTGGGCACTTAGCGAATGAAAACACAAACTAAAAAGTACACCCCAAATAGCTAAAATACCTTTTTTCATCATTCTCTAATTATCTTCTTGTACTTCCGCCACCGCTTGATGAACTGCCTGCATTACTTCGGGAGGATGAACCTGCGTTACTTCTGCTTGGACTTGGGCTACTTGAACCTGAGCCTACAGACCCTGAACCTGCAGATGAACGGCTATTCCCGTTTGAAACGCCTGTATTATTTTGATACCATTTTCCGCCTGAAGAATTAGAAGGTGAGTTCCCGTATTGTGGGGCGTTGGTTTGTGAATTTTGTGCAGGGATATTGTTAGAAGTTCCGGTTCTACGTGAATAAGTTGCAGGCGTTGAATTTGTTCTTCGGTTGGGTTGATTGTTCCATTGGTTATTCCATTGATTGTAAGGATAAAAATTATTGTATGGATTAAAGCCAAACTGATTGAACCCGTAATTATAGAAAGGCGAAAAACCAAAATTATTCAAACCACAACCGGTCATTAAATAAGGATTGTAAGTATAAAAAGGCGTGTAACCTGTCATCCAATAGCCACCCCAACCTGCTGAGTAAAAAGGATCATTAAAAGGCATATTATAACCGTAGTATGGAGAAAAAGCACTGTTAAATTGATTCATTCCAAAAAAACGAGGGTCGTTATAAGCAAACGAAGCCTGCCATCCTGTAAATGGATTGTATTGCACTACAGGAACAATAACTGGTGTTGGTGTGTAGTAAAAAGAACGGTTAATTCCGAAATTCCTTAAGCGGTTTGAGTAAGTATTGGTATATGAACCGGCACGAGAGTTTGATTGTGTTGCTTGATTTTGCAAACTATTAGCACGTTGAGTTTCCGATTGACTGACTTTAGGTGCTTTTTTTCTTAAATCACTGATAGTAAAATAAGCTTCATCCGTTCTGCCCACTTCATTAGAAGCTTGTTTAATGGATGTACAACCCGTTAAAAGCAAAACAAAACCAATTGTCAATAAAATTTGTTTCATAAGCACTGTTTTTTTTGTGGCAAATGGTCACTATAAAAATTACCTTTGCACATTCAAAGTTACAAAAAACATTCCAAAAATTTAAAAATGGCATTCGAAAAAATAAAAAGGAGCGAAAACTACAGTGAGTGGTATAACAATTTAGTTAAAAATGCGGATTTAGCAGAACACTCCGCAGTAAAAGGCTGTATGGTTATTAAACCTTATGGTTATGCTATTTGGGAAAAAATGCAGCAACAACTCGACAAAATGTTCAAGGAAACGGGACATTCGAATGCCTATTTCCCTTTGTTTGTTCCCAAAAGTTTGTTTGAAGCCGAGGAGAAAAATGCAGAAGGTTTTGCCAAAGAATGTGCTGTTGTAACCCATTACAGATTAAAAACCGACCCAAACAATCCAGGTAAATTAATGGTTGACCCCGAAGCCAAACTAACCGAAGAATTAATCGTTCGCCCAACCAGTGAAGCTATTATTTGGAATACTTACAAAGGTTGGATAGAATCTTACCGCGATTTACCTATATTAATCAATCAATGGGCCAATGTGGTGAGATGGGAAATGCGTACCAGACTGTTTTTACGCACTGCTGAATTTTTGTGGCAAGAAGGTCACACCGCGCATGCTACCAAAGAAGAAGCGGTGGCAGAAACAGTTCAAATGTTAGAAGTTTATACAGAATTTGCGGAAACGTTTATGGCCGTTCCAGTGGTTAAAGGCGTAAAAACAGCAAACGAAAGATTTGCAGGTGCAGACGACACTTATTGCATTGAAGGATTAATGCAAGATGGAAAAGCATTACAAATGGGAACTTCGCACTTTTTGGGTCAAAACTTTGCCAAAGCATTTGATGTAAAATATACCAATAAAGAAGGTAAACAAGAATATGTGTGGGCAACCAGTTGGGGTGTATCAACCAGACTGATGGGTGCACTTATTATGGCACATAGTGATGACGAAGGCTTGGTATTACCGCCAAACTTAGCACCCATTCAACTTGTTATTGTCCCAATTTTTAGAAGCGATGAGGAAAAAGAATTGGTGTTTGCTGAAGCGGAAAAAATCAAAAAAAGTCTAACTCAAATTAATGTTTCTGTAAAATTTGACAGTCGCGACACCCACAAACCTGGCTTTAAATTTGCAGAATGGGAACTGAAAGGTGTGCCACTAAGAATAGGCATTGGACCAAGAGATGTTGCCAATCAAACACTTGAAATAGCACGTAGAGATACCAAAACAAAGCAGATTATCAATGCCAGTGAATTGTTAGACACCATTCCGATGTTGTTAAAAGACATTCAAGATTCCATGTATCAAAGAGCGTTACAATTCAGAAATGAAAATATAACTGAAGTGAATACTTGGGATGAGTTTACAGAGGTATTGAACAGCAAAGCAGGTTTTGTATCGGCTCATTGGGACGGCACATCGGAAACCGAAGAAAAAATCAAAGAATTGAGCAAAGCCACCATCCGTTGTATTCCATTAAACAACAAACAAGAAGAAGGCAAATGTGTATTAACAGGCAATCCTTCATCACAAAGGGTGTTGTTTGCGAAAGCGTACTAGTTATTGGTTAATTGTTATTGGTTAATAGTTATTGGTTAATTGTTGTATTGTTTAATTGTTGCATTGTTTAATTGTTTAATTGTCACCCACTAGGCTGAGCCTAGTCACGTGAGGGGGGGGCTTGAAGGGAGTTAATTGTTATTAGTTAAATTGTTGAATTGTTGAATTGTTGAATTGTTATTAGTTGAATTGTTAGGGGGTAAAGACGCCATCCATGTCATGTGTGTAAAATCCTTTTCCAGCCGTTGAAACGGTTCGCTAAGTGTTTTGGAAAATCAAAAATGGTTTTCACTCGTTTCCCACGGATGAAACCGTGAGATATGGTTTTGGAAAATCAAAAATCACTAAATCAAAAATGGGTTTCGCTCATTTCCCAAGGTTGAAACCGTAAGATATGGTTTGGAAAATCAAAAACCCCTAATTCCTAATCCCTAATTCCTAATCCCTATTTCCTAATCCCTATTTCCTAATCCCTATTTCCTAATCCCTAATTCCTAATTCCTAATCCCTAGTCCCTTCCTCAATGCTTTCTTTCCCCTATCTGTTGTCTCCACATGGCGTAGTATAAGCCTTTTTCGTTGAGGAGTTCTTCGTGTTTGCCGTGTTCCACAATTTGCCCTTGTTCTAACACATAAATGCAGTTAGCGTGCATAATAGTGCTTAATCGGTGGGCAATTAAAATGGTGATGCAATTGTGTTCTTCATTGATTTTTTTGATGGTTTGGGTAATGTCGTCTTCGGTTAAACTGTCCAAAGCTGAGGTGGCTTCGTCAAATACCAACAAATCGGGGTCTCTCAATATGGCACGCGCTATAGATAATCTTTGTTTTTCGCCACCACTCACTTTCACCCCTCCCTCGCCTATCATGGAATTAATACCATTGTCTGCTCTGGCAAGTAATCCTTGGCAACTCGCTTTGTTTAAAGCACTCAAAATATCTTCATCACTGGCTTTAGGATTCACAAACAACATATTTTCTCGGATTGTGCCCGAGAACAATTGGGTATCCTGGGTCACAAAACCAATTTTCTCTCTAAGTTCATCTAAATTGATTTCTTTGGCATCAATGCCATCGTACATAATGTTACCTATGGCAGGTTGATATAGCCCTACCAACAGTTTAACCAATGTGGTTTTACCCGAACCTGAAGGACCAACAAAAGCAATGGTTTCACCTTTATTCACTCTAAAACTCACATCAGAAAGGGCATTGTTATTGGCCGTTTGGTGTTTGAAAGACACATTCTTAAACTCAAAATAATTTAAATCGCCTAACAAAGCAGGTTTTGCAGGTTTGTAATCAATAGGCGTGTCCATCAATCTCTTAAAATTATCCAAAGAAACTTCGGCTTCTCTGTGTATCAAAATGATATTGCCCAACTCCTGCAATGGATTGAACAAAAAGAAAGAATAAAACAAAAATGTAAAATATTGACCCGGAGAAAGCGTATTGTTAAAAATCAAGAATAACAACACAATAATCATGGTACTTCTGGTCAATTGCACGGTGGTACCCTGCAAAAAGTTTAAACTGCGAATATATTTTACCTTTTTAAGTTCTAATCCTAATATTTTGAATGTGGTATTGTTCAACCTTTCAATTTCTTGATTGGCTAAACCCAAACTTTTCACTAACTCAATGTTGCGCAAACTCTCTGTTGTGCTACCTGCCAATGCAGTAGTTTCGCCAATGATGTTTTTTTGCATCAATTTTATTTTTTTGCTCAGCAAAGAACTGATTAAACCAATAACAATAATGGCACCAACATATACCAAAGCAACTTTTAAACTAACGCTGATAGTAAAAATCATAACGAAAACAATGCCCACCACAGAGGTAAATAAAATACCAATGAAAGCAGTGATGAGTTTTTCTGTGTCAATTCTCACTTTTTGAAGAATGCTTAAAGTTTCACCACTTCTTTGGTCTTCAAACACTTGGTAGGGCAATTCCAAAGAATGTTTCAAGCCATCTGCAAATATTTTAGCCCCTAGTTTTTGAACAATGACATTGGTGTAATAATCCTGAAAATTTTTAGCCACCCTTGAAATAAAAGTAACCCCAATGGACATGCCTACCAACATCAAAGCTTTATTAAGAAATTCATCACTAGTTAAAGAGTCTTTTTTCATGATGATTTCATCCACAATTCTTCCTGTAATTTGAGGATCGAGCAATGAAAATGTTTGGTTAATGGCAGCCAACAACAATGCCAATAAAAGAACAGGCCATTGAAGTTTGAGGTATTTTATTAAAATAGACATGGGTGGAGATTATATAACAACATTTACAATTTTTCCTTTAACAACAATGACTTTTTTGGCGGGTTTTCCCTCTAAATATTTAAGGGTTTGCTCATTGGCTAGCACTTCATTTTCTATTTCCTTCAACTCTTTATCTAAAGCAAACAACAAATTAAACCTTACCTTTCCATTAAAAGAAATAGGGTAATTGAATTCATTCTCGATTAAATAATCAGGATTAAAAATAGGCCATTCAGCAAAATTGACTGACTTGTGATGACCACAAAGGGCGTATAACTCCTCACAAATATGAGGTGCATAAGGCGACAATAAAGTGATTAACGGTTCTAATATTTCTCTTTTATTGCATTTCAAATCTTGCAATTCGTTAACACAAACCATAAACGCACTAACTGAGGTGTTGAAACTAAAATTCTCAATATCTTCAGTGGCTTTTTTAATGGTTTTGTGAAGAATCTTCAGTTCCGCTTTAGTTGCTATCTCATCAGACAGCAAGAAAGTTTCATTGTCCCCTTGATGGAACAAGCGCCAAAGTTTACGTAAAAATCGCAATACACCTTCAATGCCTTGCGTGCTCCATGGTTTAGCATCTTGCAAAGGCCCTAAGAACATTTCGTACAAACGCAAAGTGTCGGCACCGTATTCGTTGCAAACATCGTCTGGGTTGACTACATTGTGCCAGCGTTTAGACATTTTGCCAACTTCAGAACTTGCTAAAAACAAACCGTTCTCTAATTCAAATTCTGCACTTTCAAATTCATTAGGTCTCCATTTTTTTAATGCTTCAATATCAACTTCATTATTTTTAACCAAGTTTATGTCAATATAAACTGATGAAGTTTCAAAACTATTTTTCAAACCAGAAGATACAAATTTATTCGTATTGTTTACTCTATGAATAATACTTGATATACCCTGAATCATCCCTTGGTTCACCAATTTTTTTGCCGGTTCATCAAATGGCACTACTCCAATGTCATGCAGAAACTTGGTCCAGAATCGGAAGTATAACAAATGCCCTGTGGCATGTTCGCTACCTCCTATGTACAAATCGATGTTTTGCCAATAGTCAACAGCCTGTTTAGACACCAATTCATGCGCATTGTTATGGTCCATGTATCTTAAAAAATACCAAGAACTGCCCGCCCAACCCGGCATGGTGGTGGTTTCTATAGGGAATTTTACCTCACCCCCCAACCCCCTCTCCAAAGGAGAGGTGGAGTAAGACCAATCCTTTGCTCTAGACAAAGGTGGTTCACCTGTTTCGGTTGGTAAATATTTGTCTATTTCTGGCAAAACCAAAGGCAAATCTTTTTCGTCAAAGGTTTTCGGAATGTTGTTTTCATAATAAACAGGTATTGGTTCGCCCCAGTATCTTTGTCTGCCAAACACCGCATCACGCAATCTATAATTGGTTTTGCCTTTTCCAATTCCTTTTTGCTCAATGGCTTTTATAGCCGCATTTATGGCATCCTTTACCTCTAATCCATTTAAAAAATCAGAATTGATTATTTTACCATGTTTGGCTTCGTATACCTCAACAGAAACTTCCCCACCTTGAACCACTTCTAAAATTGGCAATCCAAAGTGTTTGGCAAAGGCAAAATCTCTCCCATCGTGAGCTGGAACTGCCATTACAGCACCTGTGCCATAACCTCCTAACACATAATCAGCTATCCATATAGGAATTTGCTTTCCTGTGAATGGATGTTTAACATAAGAACCTGTAAAGGCACCTGTAATATTTTTAACTTCTGCTTGTCGTTCTCTTTCACTTCTGTTTTTGGCTTTCTCAGCATATTGAAGTGCAGTGTCTCTAAATTCACCTACACACAAATCGTTAAGCAATTCATGTTCAGGTGCTATAGCCATGTAAGAAACCCCAAAAATGGTATCTGGACGGGTAGTAAATACTTCGAGTGAGTTTGGGAGGGCCTCATCCCCTTCAAACCTTACCGAACAACCTTCGCTTTTTCCAATCCAATTGCGTTGTGCTTCTTTAATGCTTTCGGTCCAGTCTAGTCCGTTTAATCCATGTAACAAACGTTCTGCATAAACGGAAATTCTCAAACTCCATTGATACATCAATTTTCGTTCTACAGGGTAACCTCCCCTTTCGCTTACACCATCTTTTATTTCATCATTGGCTAATACAGAACCTAATGCAGGACACCAATTCACCATTGTTTCGCTTAAAAAAGCCAATCTAAATTGTAATAAAATGTCCGATTGTTGTTTCTCGGTATATGACTGCCATTCTTGTGCTGTAAAACTCAATTCTTCTGATTGATAACCGTTGGTTTCAAAAGTTTTAATCAATTCAGAAATAGGTTCCGCTTTGTCTGATGTTGGATTATACCAACTGTTAAATAATTGAATAAAAATCCATTGTGTCCATTTGTAATAATTGGGTTCTGAGGTTCTTATTTCTCTTGACCAATCAAATGAAAATCCAATTCTATCTAATTGTTCTCTGTATCTTTTAATATTTTCTTCTGTGGTAATGGCAGGATGTTGACCTGTTTGAATGGCGTATTGTTCGGCAGGCAAACCAAATGCATCGTAACCCATAGGATGCAAAACATTAAAACCTTTGTTTCTTTTGTAACGCGCTACTATATCACTCGCAATGTAGCCCAATGGATGTCCAACGTGTAAGCCTGCACCACTTGGGTATGGGAACATATCTAGGACATAATATTTGGGTTTATCACTTGTATTTTCAGCTTTAAATGTTTGGCTATTGGCCCACACTTTTTGCCAATTTTCTTCTATCTTTTTATGGTCGTACTGTGACATAATTAATAAGCGGCAAAAGTACGATTATATTTTATTTAATGAGAACCAAAATAGGTCATTTAATTGGGTTAAATGATTAAAAACAGAATACTTATTTTTGAAAAATATTCAAATTTAGTCGAAATTCGTAAAAAAAACGCATTATAAAAACTCCAACAACCCAATAAAATAGACTAAAAACATGATTATTAGCAGTTATTAACAGAATATCAATAAATACTATTTGAATAATTGAATAATCATTTAAATTTGCATCCCATTATTATTTTCATACAAAATGAGCCACTCAACAATTGAAAACAAATTGAATCCATTAGATTCAATGATGAAACGCTTCGATGAAGCTGCCCAAATTATTGGTTTAGACGATGCCGTCTACAACACCCTAAAATATCCTGCCAAAAGCCTTACAGTTCATTTACCAGTAATGATGGACAATGGCAAAGTTGAAGTATTTGAAGGTCACCGTGTTCAACATAGTACTACGCTTGGTCCAGCAAAAGGTGGAATTCGTTACTCTATGGATGTTGACATCGATGAAGTAAAAGCATTGGCTGCATGGATGACATGGAAAACAGCTATCGTAGGTATTCCATATGGTGGTGGTAAAGGTGGCATTAAATGCGACCCTAAAAAAATGAGTAAAGGTGAATTAGAAAGATTAACCAGAGCTTATGCTGCTGCTTTAAGTGATTTTATTGGACCTGATAAGGACATTCCTGCTCCTGACATGAACACTGGTCAGCAAGAAATGGCATGGATTGTTGATGAATATTCAAAAATCAAAGGTGAATTTACGCCTGCTGTAATTACAGGAAAACCTATTTCAATGGGTGGTTCTTTGGGTAGAGTAGAAGCAACTGGAAGAGGTGTGATGGTTTGTACCCGCTCTGCTATTGCTAAAATGGGATTAAGACCTGATGAATGTACTTGTGTTGTTCAAGGTTTTGGTAACGTAGGTTCAATTTCTGCTAAATTAATTGAAATGCTTGGTGTTAAAATCATCGCTATTTCTGATGTAACAGGTGGTTACTTCAATCCAAATGGTATTTCAGTTTCTGATGCAATGAATTATGCGAAAGAAAATGGCAATTTAGAAGGCTTTACTGGAGGAAATAAAGTTAGTAACTCAGAATTATTAGAATTGGATTGTACTATTTTAGTTCCTGCTGCTATGGAAGATCAAATTACCGACAAAAATGCTGGTAATATCAAAGCTAAATTAATTGTTGAAGGTGCAAACGGACCTACAAGCGCAAATGCTGATAAAATATTAAACGACAAAGGAATCATTGTAGTGCCTGATATTTTGGCTAATGCTGGTGGTGTTACTGTTTCTTATTTCGAATGGGTTCAAAACAAAATGGGCTACTATTGGACAGAAGAACGAGTAAACAGAAGAGCAGACAGATTAATGAAAAGCGCTTTTGACAATGTATTTGAAGCAAGCTTGAAACACAATGCAAGCATGAGAACAGCGGCATACATCGTTGCTATCGAAAAAGTTGCTACCACACAAAGATTAAGAGGAACTTATTAAGATGTTATTACACAGAGAAGGCCATAAAATCATTTTTTTCACTATGCTCATTTTGGGCGTTGTCAATTTTTTATCTTATCAATTCATAGGTGACAATTGGATTAGTAAAACAATTCTATCGATATCTTTAGTCTTTTTCATTCTTATTCTTCAATTTTTCAGAAACCCATCTAGAAAAACCATTATCAACGACTCACATGTAATCGCTCCGGCTGATGGCACTGTAGTGGTTATTGAGGATGTTGAAGAAACTGAGTATTTCAAAGACAAAAGAAAACAAGTCAGTATTTTTATGAGTCCTATTAATGTGCACGTGAATAGAAACCCTATTTCTGGTCTTGTAAAATATGCCAAATACCATCCAGGTAAATATTTGGTGGCTTGGCATCCTAAATCTTCTACAGAAAACGAACGAACCACGGTTGTTATTGCTAATTCTAAGGCTGAAGTATTATTCAGACAAATAGCAGGTGCCTTAGCAAAACGTATTGTTTATTATGTAAGAGAAGGACAACAAGTTCAACAAGGCAATGAAATGGGATTTATTAAGTTTGGCTCTAGAATCGATTTATACCTACCTCTGACAGCTCAAATCAACGTTCAATTACAAGAAAAAACCCGTGGTGGTGAAACTATAATTGCTACTTTGGCTTGATTTTTGAATAAATTTACTTAAATTTGTAATTATAACATCATGAAAAAATTAATTTTAACCTTATCATTATTCGTTGGAATGTCATTTGTAGCAAGTGCACAATCAGCTGCATCTTCTACTGACCAACCAAAACCAGTTGTTGCAACACAACAACCTGACCAAGGAACTGTAAGCAAAGCAACTTCTGAAGCTAAAGTAGAAGCTAGTACTGAAAAAAAATGTGCTGGTCAAACCAAAGCTTGTTGCAAAAGCAAAACAGAAACCACAACTGCCTCTTCTTGCAAGTCTAAATCTGAATCAGGTGCAGCTTGTTGCAAAAAGAAAGCAGACGCTAAAAAAGACTAATTTTATCCTTATATAAAAAAAGCGCAATTTCAAAAATTGCGCTTTTTTTTATGCTTTATAATTGATAGAAAATCTACAAAACTGAAAATGGCAATGTGCAAGTAAAATAAACTACTCCAGGGTCACATTGACCGTTTTTAACACCCTTTTGATACTTGATGGTAAAAGTCATGTAATCGTTACCTGTTTGAGAAGAAGTAGTTAAGCTGTTTACTAATCCAAGTGCATGCTGACCATCGCTGTCTTTAGCACTCACTGTAATCCCTAATGGTTCGTTAATACAGATTCTGTAATCTTTGGCATTGGTTTTAATTTTACTGTTTAATACGATAGGCACCCCTGTTTCATCCTCAATACGAAAAGAAACCTCGTAATTCCGGTTTTTCTTTAAAGAAAAACCGCCAAAGGTCGGTCGTTTCGGTCCCGGACCGTCAATGTCAGTGTAATTTGCGATAGTAGAAGTTGAGTCAACCATATCATCCAAATAAATCATGAAACTGGTAATGGAATCCTGTGGACCAGCCGGCAACACAACATTGGAAGAATCAGTAGGTTCTTTTTTACATGCGCTAAATACTAAAATTAGGCAAGTAATACTTAAAAAAATTGGTTTCATTATGTTAAAAAAAGGCAAATATAGTAAAAAATTACTATTCAGCTTCTGCTTCAACTGCCTCAACCTCAGGCACCATTCTTTTTAAAAGATTTTCGATACCAGCTTTTAAAGTAAACGTAGAAGAAGGGCAACCACTGCAACTACCTTTCATAACCACTGTAACAACACCATCTTTGAAAGATTTAAAACTAATAGCACCACCATCCATCTCTACAGCTGGTTTCACATGATCGTCTAATAATTTCACAATTTTAGCTTCAATTTCACCTGCTTCTTCGGTAGAAATAGCTTTGTTTTTAAGAACTATCTCTTTTTCTGACTCAATGTATGCTTTAATAAATTCTCTAATACTTGTAATATGTTCGGCCCAATCTACACCAGGTAATTTGGTGATAGAAACAAAATTATTCATAATGAAAACACCATTGGCAAATAAAAATTGGTCGAATATTGCGGTAGCTAAAGGAGAAACCCCTTCTGCTTTTTCTCTTGTTCTATAGTCTGCGCTGTCGTTTGGTAAAATCATTTTACTGATTACAAATTTCATACTCTCAGGATTAGGAGTAGCTTCGGCATAGACGGTTATAAAATCACTCATTTTCTTATTTAGAATTATTCTACAAAAGTAAAACTCTTTGATGAATTAACATATCATTTTGTTTTATACGCCTATCACTTTGAATTAAACAACTGATTTTCAATATATAATTTCGCTAATTGAACATAAGACTCCGCATTTTTAATAATTTTCACTTTTTGCTCTTCTGTGATTGGTTTTATTATTTTAGCAGGCACTCCCATAACCAAACTGTAAGGAGGAATTTGCATGCCTTCGGGTACCACAGCCCCTGAACCAATGATAGAAAATTCACCAATACTTACGCCATTCATAATGGTAGCATGCATACCTACTAGCACATTATTAGCCAATGTTGCCCCATGTACTATAGCTCCGTGACCAATAATACAAGCATCGCCTATTACACAAGGGACGCCTGGGTCAGCATGAATAACCGCATTGTCTTGAATATTGGAATGCTTTCCAATACTGATGGTTTCAGTATCACCTCTTAGCACAGCACCAAACCAAACACTCGACTGATCTTGTAATTGAACATCTCCAATAACTCTTGCTGTATCGGCAATAAAAACTTCATTACCTTTGCTCACAGATTTTAATAAATGATTCGTAAAATTTAACATGTCTAAAAATATACTCATTACAAACATAGGTCAATTAATTGGAATTTTACCAATAGAAACTACCCATTTGAAAGGGAGCGAAATGCAAAACATAGAAACAATTACTAATGCTTATTTAGTTGTCGAAAATGGATTAATTGCTGATTTTGGGCCCATGTCTGAATGTCCCAATTTAAGTATTGAAACCAAAAATATAGAAGGCAAATGGTTAATGCCCGGTTTTGTAGATTCACATACCCATGCAGTGTTTGCCTCGGCTAGGCATCAAGAATTTGTGATGAGAATTCAAGGTAAAACTTATGTTGAAATTGCCAATGAAGGTGGAGGCATACTTAATTCAGCTAAAAAACTAAGAGAGATGGATGAGGAATTGCTCTACCAAAAGGCTTTAGTGCATATCAACAATGCAATAGCTTGCGGCACTGCCGTTATGGAAATAAAAAGTGGATATGGATTAAGCACAGAAGCTGAATTGAAGATATTGAGAGTCATTAAACGCTTAAAAAACACTGTTCCCATTAAAATTCTTTCTACATTTTTAGGTGCACATGCCATTCCTGCCGAGTACAAAGAAAATCGACAAGCCTATATCGACCTCATTATTAAAGATATGTTACCACAAATAGCCAAAGAACAATTGGCTGATTTTATGGATGTATTTTGTGATTATGGGTTTTTTACCCCCGAAGAAACCGACTTGCTATTAAAAGCAGCTGAACAATATGGCATCAAAGCCAAAATTCATGGCAACGAATTGGGCATTAGTGGTGGCGTTCAAGTGGCGGTTAAAAACAATGCTTTATCTGTAGACCATCTCGAACACATAGGTGAAGCAGAGATAAACTGTTTGTTAAACAGCGAAACCATGCCTGTGGCATTACCGGGTAGTTCTTTTTTCCTGAAAATACCTTACACCCCATGCCGACAAATGATTGATGCAGGTTTGCCCGTTGCTATAGCGTCCGATTTTAATCCGGGCAGTAGCCCACATTACAATTTGTGGTTTACTTGGAGTTTGGCTTGTTTATACAACGGCATGTTGCCCAACGAAGGTTTTAATGCACTCACCATCAATGCAGCGAAAGCCGTTGGATTGGAAAAAGAGTATGGCAGTATTACCAAAGGTAAAAAAGCAGCCTTAATGACTACAAAAGCCTTTGACTCCATCAATGAAATGCCCTATTGGTTTGGAGTGAATCATTGCTTGGAAAATAACCTGTATTAACGAAGCAACATCACTGCTCCCTTCTTATAAAGGATTTTTCCCGTTAGTTTCGATTTATATTTGACCAAATAATAGTAATAATCTTGCATTACATCCCTGTTTTTTGAGTCTTTGCCATTCCAACCGCTGAGATAGTCATTACTGCGGTAAATAATTTCGCCCCACTTATTAAAAATGGTGATGTCGTAATCACTTGCCTCACAATCTGTAACGGGTTTAAAAACCTCATTAATTTGATTGCTATTAGGTGAAAATGCATCGGGGTAGTAGATGATACATTCACAATCTTGAACAAGTAATTCAATACTATCTCGTTTGATACAAGCCTCTTTTTGAACCATCAAATGGTATTTACCACTTTCCAATATTCTTATCTCATTAAATTGAGACGTATTGTTTTGCCAAAAATGTAAGATGCTTGGATTATCTATTCCTGAATTCAATTTGGAGAACCTGCATACCAAACTGTCGGCATTAAACTGAATATTGGGTACTTCTGATACTCTTAAATCAAATTTTTGTATTATTCTGGCTTTATTAATTTTTGATTCAACCGAATTCTGATAAAACCCTTCAGGCATTTGTATGGTTATTTGATGCTTGTTATTATTTAGTTCAAACCCATTTCCAAATTGCCAATGGTGGTTCATTAATCGGGTTTCATTGAGGTTTGCAAAACTAGAATCGCCCAAACAGAAGCCACTGGTTTTAATGCCACAATGGATTACATAAAGATTAATGGTATCTGTATAATGGCAATCGTTTTTATATACCGTGTAGATGTATTCATCTTCATTTGTTAATGTATTATTCCACGATAAATTGGCTTGATTCCAACGAATGGAATCATAATGATTGGCATTCAGATTAACATCATACGAGGTATTCCTGCAAATGAGCGTATCCGTTATAATTGGGGGCGTTATGATGGTATCAATTTTTAAGGGAACATCTATTGTGGTATATAGATTGTTTTTATAAAGTTTTAATTGAATATCTTGTTGACCTTTATTGGTAAAGGTGTATTGAAATTCCGAATGGATGCTTGACTTTAATGTTTGATTATTTTGTTTCAAGAAAATTGAATCTAAATTAAGTTCTTCAAATGTAAATGTGGTAGTATCCTTAAAACATGTTTTTTGTACTTTATAATTACAATTCACTGTTTCAACATATACACTGTCATAACTAGCACAATATGGATTGCTTGCTTTTACATGATACAAGCCAGTTTGATTAACCGTTATAAATGAAGAGGTATCGTTATTACTCCACATAAAGGTTTGATAATGTATGGTATCAGTTGTTAAGGTTAAGTGTTTATTTTGACAAATGAGGGTGTCTGAACCAAGTTGGATGGGTGGGGCGTTATGAACATAAACTTTGGTATTAAAAGTATCATAACCAATGGATGATTTATACCAAGCTTTTATATCTATCCATCCAGTATCATGGAATGTATGAAATACTGAATCAGTTTCATATTGAAGCACTTTTTCTCCATTTCCAAAATCCCAATAAATTGAATCATAGTAACCATTACAAAATATAAAATTCGTTTTAACTTTTTTACAAATATTCACCGATTTAAAAAAATCCTTTTTCCTAATTTTCATCATGGTATACATTGAAGAAATATTTTGTAAATAATTTAATTCGGTGTGTTTTCTAACTTTAAAAAAATCAGTATTTTGATTAGGATTTAATATCTCATTAATAACAAGTTTTGAAGAATCATCAATAAACAATAGAAAGACTTTATTTGAAAAGACAATTGTTCTGAAATTATGATTCAGGCCAGTGGTCGCTAATTTATTTGTATCAAAATCTATTACAATTGAATTAATGTTTTTATAATTGTTAACATTAAAATACATGAAATCTAAGAATTCAATTCTGGAGTTATCGAAAAAAACATTCTCGGAATTTGGAGAAAAAACACTACGTAAAAGATATTTATAAGAAAAATGATTTTTTAAAACATAAGAATTACTATCTGCATTTAATTCATATAACAAGTATCTATATTGTTCTGCCTTATTAAAATCACAACCAAACGATGTAACACAATGCCCAATGCTTACAAAGATGTATTTTTCGTTTAATGAAACATTAAAATCTCTTATATTAACAAACGAAGTAAAAGTATCAATATAATTACCTAAATCGATAGAATTTACCTTAACGAAATTTCCATTTATATAATCTACTACATCTATTAAATTTTTATCAGTTAATAGCAAAAACAACCTTAAAGACTGTTTTTGCTCATCATAAATAGAGTGCATATTTCAATAATTATTTT
>JBIPNH010000082.1:0-9959 GCA_044373665.1 Bacteroidia bacterium | reverse complement strand
CGAAGTGTCACGAACAATTAATTCGATAGGAAAACATTTGGGAATGCGCTCATAAAAGAGTTTGCGATGTAAATCGAAATTAATACTGTCGAATGATGTAATTCGAGGATTTCTTATAGCACCAATGATGGTATGGTGTGGCTGAATTTCTTGTAAAGGAATGCTGTCAATATTCGCCAATAAGCTATAAATAAATAAGCATGAGTCGTCTGAATTATCGACTTTAATTTTCCAGTTTTTGCTGACGTTGAAGTAGGAGGGGCCTGTAATGTTTAGTAACCCCAATCCATTCTTTCGGTCTATAGTAATTTGACTTTGTGAAGGAATATAAACTCTAATATTATAAGGGCAATCTAAACTTCCTTTTCCTAAAATGCCACTTGGAATTAATTGTTTTTTTAGGGATATAAATACAGAACTGTCTTTTGCAGATTTGCCAAATGAATTGTTCCCATAATAAAGAATAGTATCAGTTGTAAGAAATAAACTGTCACTGCTAAATATTTTTCGTTTCGTACACGATTGATTAAACCCATCAAAGAAGGTGATTTCAAAAGGTAAAAAACTGTATTTGTAGCGATAAATAGAATCCCAAGGCGTAAACCAATGCTGAGGCGTTTTTTCGCGACTGTAGTTGCAATTCAACCAAGTGTTTTTATTTTGAAGAATATCTGTAGTACATTGATCGCAATACTCGTCTCCAAAATTCCAAAGTCGAATGGTATTTTCGCCATTTCTAATTTGATTGCGGGCAGTAGTTGAAGTGTTATTGGTGAAATGATGACCTAAGTTTCCAGCTTTTTTTCTGAACAAACTGTCGTCATTAAGCATATTAGTATCATTGTGATAAAATAGACTTCGGTCGGTTACTGTAATACTGTCTATGATAGTGCATTGAAACCGTTTGTTAGGGTCCATATAAACAGGTTCGATCATTGCTTTTGGGCCAATAACAATTAAAGTATCATATAAATTAAAGGGGCCACAAGGATGCGAAATTCGGCAATTGATAAGTTTGGGTCCTAGAGTATTGTAAGGTTGTATTCCTTTAAATTGATTGGATATTCCGGGGTTGAAACGCCACGATATATCTCGCTCTGTGATAAAATTGCTCATGGAGGCAGGAAGCAGTTGGTAGGCAATGGTATCGTCTACACAGATGGAATCTCTACTCAATAAAATCCTTGGTTTTAAGTTGAACATCGTAATGTCCTTTAAATTAAAAACAACCGTACATCCCGACTTTGTTTTTACAACTAATTTTGGTGAAAAAATTTGGGTATTTGCATTGCCGATATTGTAGGTGTGTGAGATAGAATCCCAACTACTTGAATCTTTAAAACCATCCCCAAAATCCCAATAATAAGATTTTAAATCGCTTAATTTTATTTGAGATAAATTGGTAAATTTAACCCTCGAAGTAACACCACAAGGCGCAGTAGAAAATTGGAAATTAGCAAACAAGGCAGGCGCAAAATCTGTTTTTAAAGCATTAGGGTATTGATAACGCGAAATACAACCATTACAATCCTCTACTTCAATAAGTAAGTTAACTGTTGTACCTTGAGGGTCATTAATTGTTTTGCAAAATGTGGCAGGCAAGCTAACCGGATTAAATTTTGTGCCAGTTTTTGTGATCAACTCACCATCGCTAAACAAATATTTAATAGAAACAATACAGTTTTTTGCGTCGCCAGATAAACTTGAATCACGAAAGCAAAATGCATTGTTTTCGAAACATTGAACAGAATCGGTTAATAAGCGGCTTCGAATGATTGGTAACGGTTTTATAGTCAAAGTGAGTTGACCTGTACAAGATTTTCCATTAGCTAAAGTACATGAAAAAGTTACAATTTTAATCCCTGTAGTTGTAAATCTAAAAACAGGTTTTATCGTGTTGTTATTACTTCCTTCTCCATTAAAATTCCAAAGAAAATTTGTTGCTCCAGGACTGTTCCCATTGAATTCTATGGGATTATTTACACATTGAGTGCCAGAAAATGATGGTTGACATTGTCCATAAATATTTAGAGCAGTAAAGAAACTTACAATATATATAATGAGAATTTTCAATGTTTATAATTAATCATATTCTATAGACGTATTGATTTGAAATAAGTTGCACTTTGTTAAATTAAAAAATAATAACAAGCCGTTGTAAATGGAAGTGAAATAAAGAGTGCATCAAAACGGTCGAGTATGCCACCATGCCCAGGGATAATAGTTCCCGAATCTTTTATTTGATGTTCACGTTTTAGTTGACTTTCTACCAAATCGCCTAAAGTGCCAAATACGACACTTAAAAAAGCAATTAATAAATTCAGCTTAACAGAAATGCCAAACCAATGTGACAGTAATACAGAAAAACCAACCGTTAAAATAAGCGCACCAATAAATCCTTCCACTGTTTTTTTAGGAGAAATTTTTTCAAATAATTTATGCTTGCCAAAAGCTTTGCCACACAAATAAGCGAATGTATCACTGCACCAAATTAAAACAAATAAGTTTAACGCTAAATAGGGTTTGAACTCCATTTGTGGTGACTCATACTGTCCATCAGATTTCATTACAGAAAGCAAAAATAAAAACAAAGGGAACGCAATGTAAAATAGTCCTGATAAGAGCAAAGGAATGTTTTTCCAAGAATGTTTTGATTTGAAAAGTGAATAAATAAAAGAGCTAGTAACGGTTATAACGACTGCAAATACGGCAAAGTCAACCCTGTCATTTATCCAAAAATAGGCACTGATGATAGCAAGTCCTAAAAGGGTGTAAATTAATTGTAAAAAAAAGGCTTCTTTGCGCATCACAATTTTATAGTACTCCATCATTCCCAAGCCGCCAATTAAAAGTAAAAGGATTAAAAAAGTATAGGGACTATAGAGCGTCATTCCGCCTATGAATGCTATAAAAAAAAATCCTGTTATGGCCCTAAGCGTAAAATTATTCATGTTTCAGTGAGGTGTATTGCTTGTGCAAGTATATAAAATAAACTACAATAGAAAAAAAGCAAAGAAGGAAAAATGGAATGGAGGGGCTGAAATTATCATTAACTAGCTCATTGGCAATCTCATTTCCGCCCTTTAAATAATAGGCAGTAACGGCTAATCCGTTGTTGAAGAAATGTAAAATAATACTTGGCCAAATACTTTTTGAATAATAACAAATATAGCCAAAAACAAGTGCTAAAAACAACATAGGAATAAATTGTTGCACATTAAGATGTATGCCCGCAAAAAGAAACGAAGTTACAAAAATCCCAATATGAGGATTTTTAAAACCAGCAATTAGCAGTTTTTGCAATGTGCCTCTAAAAAAAATCTCTTCAAGAATAGCGGGTGTAACAGCCACAAAAAATAGATTGATAAAGTAATCGGACAATGAGTCCATTTGCAACATTTTAGTAAGCAAATGTTTGTTTTGTTTAGAGCTTAATTTTTCTATCCATTCCGGAAGTGCTATTTGTTGATTGATTTGCAGTAGCCAAGCCGATGTTATTGTAAGGGCAAAGAAAAGCGGAATAAGATGGGCGTAAATTATTTTTGGTTGTGCTGAATTAAAGTCAATTTGTTTGCCAAATGAATAAAAACGTATTTTGAAATACACCCACACCGAAAGTACCCAAGCCCCTAAATTTGAGAAAAAGTTATACCATTTAAGTGCTATTACCTCATTTGCAGTTTGAGGGTTAACCAAAGTAGCTTGATATTCGGAAAATGGTATGTCAAATGCAACAATACCAATAAACATTCCTACAAAACTGCCCGCTATCATTCCTAGTATCGCCAAGCCAATAATGATAAATACATCAGCGATGGTTTGTATTGTGGTTTTATCATTGTAATTTTGCATGCTTATAAAAAATGCAAATTTGGTAAAAATTGGTCACATATCGTTAGGAAATTTTCCTTTGTTGTTAGCACCCATGGAAGATGTTAGCGATCCACCCTTCAGATATTTATGTAAAAAACATGGGGCCGACCTTATGTATACTGAGTTTATTAGTTCCGAAGGACTGATTAGGGACGCCATAAAAAGCCGACAAAAGTTAGATATTTTCGATTACGAAAAGCCAATTGGTATTCAAATCTTTGGTGGAGATGAGGAAGCAATGGCAATGGCCACAAAAATTGTAGATGCAACTCAACCCGATATAGTTGACATTAACTTTGGCTGTCCCGTAAAGAAAGTGGTTTGTAAAGGTGCCGGTGCGGCAGTGTTAAAGGATATTCCCTTAATGGTCCGACTAACCGAAGCCGTTGTTAGAAGCACTAATTTACCTGTTACAGTAAAAACTCGATTAGGTTGGGATGAACGAACCAAAAACATAGAAGAAGTAGCGCTTAGATTACAAGATGTGGGAATAAAAGCCTTGTCAATACATGGAAGAACTCGCACACAATTGTACAAAGGGGAAGCCGATTGGACACTCATTGCCAAGGTTAAAAGCAATCCCAATATTGAAATACCTATTTTTGGAAACGGAGACATTGACACCCCTCAAAAGGCATTGGAATATAAAAACAAATATGGTGTTGATGGTATTATGATTGGTCGTGCAAGTATAGGTCATCCATGGATTTTTAATGAAATAAAACATTACATGGCAACAGGAGAAATTTTACCTTCTCCAACCATAGCAGACAGAGTTGAAGCTTGTAGAACTCATTTTTTAAAGTCTATAGAATGGAAAAGTGAAGTTGTGGCTATCAACGAAATGAAGAGACACTATGCCAATTACTTTAAAGGGATTCCGAATTTTAAAACGTATAAAACGACATTAGTTATGAGTCATTCTATCAATGAAATTATGGAAACACTAGCAGAAATAGAAGCTAAATTGACCGATTAGTTTTTTATCATCATCATTATACCATCGCGAATAGGTAATAGGACAGGGGTTACTCTTGGGTCATTTGATACATATTTATTGAACTCATCTATAGCTTGAGTGTCTTTGTCTTTTTTCAAAGCAGAATCATCACAAACTTTACCACTCCATAACACATTGTCAGCCATAATTAAACCTCCTTTACGCACTTTGTCTACACACAGGTCGAAATAGGTTTTATATGCTGTTTTATCAGCATCTATCCATACAATATCCCAATAATCTATTGTTTCATGTAATTGAGGGATTACAGCATCGGCATTGCCGGTTTTAAGGGATATCTGATGGGCATAGGGTGAGGATTCAATAAATTTTTGAGCCGTTACGTTTACTTCTTCATTGTTATCAATAGTGTAAACACAACCTTCTGGACTAAGGCCTTCTGCCAAACAAAGTGCTGAATAGCCTGTGAAAGTGCCTATGTCTAACACATGGGTTGGTCTTATCAATTGACTTAACATCGATAAAAAACGACCTTGAAAATGTCCGCTTAGCATGCGTGGTTTTAATACATGTAAATGAGTGTGTCTGTTTAAAGCTTTCAGATGTTCAGGTTCTTCTGAGGTATGTAGGTCCGCATAGTTTTGAATATGCTGATTGATAAAATCCATAATGCAAAGAAAAGCATTGAGAATTAAAATGACAATAAAATATCTTTTTATCAAAAGGATTACTTCTTTTGTCCAAATTTATAAAAGAATAGAGAAGGATTAAATGTTTTTTGGATAACTTCGTAAAATGATCAAGGAATTTATGTTGGGAGTGTCGCACTTTTTAAAGGCACCTCTTTATTTATCTAAAAAAGGATTACTGCATTATTATTTGTGGCCTTTGGTGGTCGCAATATTGTTGTATGTGAGTTTGTTTTCTAGTATTTTCTTTTTGTCAGATGTAATTACAGAAAAAATATTTGGCAGATATAGTCAAGAAAATATAGGGGAGTTATTAGGCGCAAACGGAGTATTGGCAATTATCACACAATGGTCAATAAAAGGAATAATGACCGTTATTTATTCTATCATAGTGTTAATGCTTTCAGCTAAGTTTTCAAAATACTTTGTATTGATAGTGTTGGCACCCATGTTTTCTTTTTTAAGTGAACGAATAGATGAAATAGAGACAGGAGAAAAATATCCGTTTTCGTTTTTACAGTTATTAAAAGATATGCTAAGAGGCACTTTGATTGCATTAAGAAACTTAATGATTGAATTGGCTTTAATTGCCTTGTTTGGAATATTGGGTTTTGTTATAGGACCTTTTACTTTACTAAGTGTTCCATTTTTGTGGTTAGTGAGTGCTTATTATTTTGGTTTTAGTATGATGGATTACACTTGCGAGAGAAAGAAAATGAGTATTAGAGAAGGAATTCAGTTTATTAAAAGTAAGCGTTCTTTTGCATTGGGGATAGGCGTTTCTTATGCTTTATTAGATATGGTACCTATTCTAGGGCTAATGATAGCGCCTATTAATGGAGTAGTTGGCGCAACTCGAGGTATGATAGAAATGGAAGAATAGTTAAACAATATGTCATTAATAAAAAAAACTGACAAAAACAAGAAAAAAAATTGGGCTAAAATGGAGTGATTGAGGGTATTATTGGCAAAATCGTATATATTAAATTTAGTTATTATTTTCAATGGTTTTAAACTTATTTTAAAAAAAATATACAAGTAAGTTTCAATAATTCAGAAAAAATTGTATTATCTTTGTATTGCGCATTAACATACACACCCCATGACAAGTCCAAAAAAAAGAGTTCTATTTGTGTCATCAGAAATGACACCATTTTTAAATGAATCACCCGTTTCTACTATTGCTAGATTTTTGCCACAAGCTATTCAGGAAAAGGATAATGAAGTTAGAGTTCTTGTTCCACGCTTTGGTGTTATCAATGAAAGAAGAAACAAATTACATGAAGTAGTTAGATTGTCAGGGATCAATATTTCTATTGATGATAAAGACAATCCATTGACCATTAAAGTTGCATCTATCCCTGAGGCAAGAATGCAGGTTTATTTTTTAGACAATGAAGACTACTATCACCGTAAATTTTTGTTTTCTGATGAACAAGACAAAGCATTTGATGACAATGACGAACGTGTGATTTTCTTTTGTAAAGGGGTTTTAGAAACAGTGAAAAAATTAGGATGGTCACCAGATATTATTCATTGCCAAGGTTGGATGACTAGTTTAATTCCTATTTATCTTAAAACATTATATAAAGATGAACCGGTGTTTAAAAATGCAAAAATCGTTTATTCAGTATTCGAAAACGAAATTTCGACTGAATTAGGAAAAGATTTTGCTAGAAAAGCTTCATTGAATGAAATTGAAGACAAATACCTTGAAACATTTGCAAAAGGAGATTCTAGAAGTATGCAGTTAGGTGGTATTCAAAGCGCTGATGCCATCGTAGATTGTACTTCGAAAATGGATGCAGATTGTGTTAAATTAGCTAAAAATAAACCACACATGGTGCATGAAGCCGATAATTTAGGCGATAAATACATGGCTTTTTACGACCAATTAATCGCTTCTTCTAAATAATTTAGTTAATTTGCACCTGTGAAATTTAGATTAACGGGGGTAATCATACTCTCTCTATTGCTTATTGCAGCCTGTAAAAAACAAAGTGATAACGTTTTTTTTGACAGTGATGGTGCACTAGGTTTTGATGGATATTTGTATACCAATCAATTAGATTTATTAACCCGAACGGTAAGAGAGGATTCTCTTAAGTCGGATAGTTTGAGTCATAACCTAATTGGTGTTATAAACGACCCCAATTTTGGAACATATAAAGCGAGTAGTTTTTTTCAATTTAGATTGCCCCAACTTAATAATGTTCTGTCAGCAAATACGCTCGACTCTGTTGTGCTAATGATGCAATACACTTCAACTATTGCCAATTACGGTGACTTGTCAACAACGGTTTCTCTTGATGTGTACGAGCTTACAGAAGCCATGGGAAGTGCTGTTACTCATTCTAATCAGACTTACGCCTATAATGCCTCTTCTGCTGCCTCTTACACTGGAAGATTTGCCCCTTCTGACAGTACTAATGTGAGACAAGGAAAGTCCATTGTTCGTGTAGCCCCAACTCTTAAGATAAAATTAGGAAATACCTTAGCTAATAAATTATTTAATGCAACTAGCACAGATTTAAGTTCTCAAACTAATTTTTTAAATTTTTTTAAAGGAATAGCGGTAGTGCCTAAAGGTAATTCTCAAGTAATTAGTGCTTTTAATCTAAAAGGAATGCATTCTAAAATTAGAATCTATTACAATGATTCAATGTATAATGATTTTAAAGTGACCGATGAATCTGAAAGGTTTACCAAATACGAATTTAGTAATCTGTCTCCTGAAATATTGAAACAAAGATCTGCTGCTAAAACTCAAAATTTTGACACAACTTATGTTTTAGCAATGGCTGGTTCTAAAATGCATATTCAATTGCCCAATTTGTTTAGTATTATCAAAGATTCAACCAAACGTGTAGTAATAGGCAAAGCAGAATTGTTCATTCGACCAGTTGCGGGTACTTTTCAATCACCTTTTACTTTACCAACTCGTTTATTGTGTTTTCAGCCAAATCCTGTTAATAATACCAATGCGGGGATACTTGATTTAACAGAATTTGTGTTTGGTGGCGATTTAAATAAAGTCACTAATACGTATAAAATTAATATTACAAGACATATTCAAAACTTGTTTGTTCAATACCAATCTAAAGGGGATAATCTGAACAGAGGCTTATTTATAACCATCCCATCAGATAACCCAATTGCGCCATCACGATTAATGATTGATACACGCAAAGGATTGGAAAATGCAGGAATTGAGTTTAAGCTTTATTATACAGAACTTTAAGCAAATTGAATTGTTTTAAAAATTAATACATGGAAAATAAACGAAAACCATATCAATTAGTGTCAAGGGAATGGAAACAATCTGAGACTGTTATTGAACTTAAAAATACGCGAATAGGAGCTGGGTCATTTTCGGTTATTGCCGGTCCCTGTGCTGTTGAAAATGAAGATCAAATATTCACAATTTGTGAGTTTTTAAGTAAATTTCAAATTAAATTATTGCGCGGTGGTGCCTACAAACCAAGAACTTCTCCATACTCATTTCAAGGTTTAAAGAAAGAGGGACTTAAATTATTAAGACAAGCCGCAGACAAATATGAAATGGAAGTTGTAACCGAGGTAATGGACACTAATTTGGTGGATGAGGTTGCTGAATATGCAGATGTTCTTCAGGTTGGTACTCGCAATATGCAAAACTATCAATTGTTAAGAGCATTAAGCAAAATTAATAAACCCGTTTTGTTAAAAAGAGGCATGAGTAGCACTTTAGAGGAGTGGTTACTTGCTGCTGAGTATATTTTATCAGGCGGTAATAATAATGTAATATTGTGCGAACGTGGTATCCGTACTTTCGAAACGGCAACACGTAATACACTCGATTTAAGTATGGTTCCTTTAGTTAAGTCCTTAAGCCATTTGCCAATCATTGTTGATCCAAGTCAAGGAACTGGTTTGCGTGACTTAATTACTCCAATGAGTTTGGCCTCTATTGCTGCAGGCGCAGATGGTTTAATTTTAGAAGTTCACAACCACCCTGAAGAAGCAATGTCAGATGGGGATCAATCACTGTACTTTGACCAATTTTCAGATTTAATGAAGAAAGTCCAAAACACCTCTGAGTTTTTTGGTAAAACGGTGGATTTTGAATCTGAAAAAGTACTGAGATAATAGGATTTAAGAAATTTTAAAACAGCCTCACAAAAAAAAGTATACTTTTTTTGTGAGGCTGTTTTTTTTATTACATTTCTAAAAACTAACGGAGTAATATTTCATTTGGTTAGAATACTAACCTGTCATCTCGGCTGAGCCGAGACAGGTCTCGATCTGAGCCGAGACGGGTCTCGATCTAAGCCGAGACGGGTTCGAGTCCTACCACACCTAAAATAGGATTATATAAGATTAAATAACTTGAAAAAGTGTCAAAATTTCTAATAAAATAGAACGCTACAAAAAATAAGTAAAATATTTTTTGTAAA
>JBIPNH010000081.1:0-10051 GCA_044373665.1 Bacteroidia bacterium | reverse complement strand
AAAAAGAGAATTCAGAATTTTAAGGTTAAACAAAGACAAGCAAGTTGCGATTCATTCTTCAGGCAATTCTTGGGTTAAGTTGCCCTCGGTAATTACCAAATCCGAAAATACAATTGTGGTTAAAACTTACAATAAGGTTTACGATTTGTATATCAACTCGGTATTTGTAACCACATTTACAGACATAGAACTCAACAAAGGAAAGGTAGGGCTTTATATTGGTCCGGATAGTAAAGCTAAGTTTGATTTTTTGAAACTTTATCTCGAAGAAAAAGTAGAGTTGAGAGATTTGGAAACCAATACCACTAAAGAAGAAGAACAAGCATTTACCCAAATAATTATTAAGTTAAAAGACCAAATCATCAGAAAAGACAAGGAAATTGATGAGTTAAAAACAAAGATTAAACTGAATAATAACCAAGCCTCTGTCAGACAAAATGATACAGGCTTATTAAATTCTCGAAACAGATTGCAAATGAAAGTTACCGAACTCGAAGATGAGGTAGATGAAATAAGCTTTAAATTGATTCAATTAAAAGAAGAAAACGAACGCTTGAAGGATTTTAAACAAGGCGTTGAAAAAGGTGACGAGAATGGGGATATTATTATAAACCTAACCAATATGGTTAGCAATCAGAAAAAAACAATAGATGTCCTTACGTCACAAAATGGGATACTTAATCAAGAAAACAACAGTTTGTTCATTGAATTGAAGGATATTACAAAGACGCTTGACAAAACAACCAATCAATTAACGACTGAGAAAGAAAAAAACAGTCTGTTGAAACAAGAATTGGACAGTATGAAGCGATTGAATTTAAAATTGCAAGATTCAATTAATCAAAAAAATCAGTTAGAAAATACACCCAATCAAGAACCTAAAAAGCCATTGACCGAGGAAGAAATTCTAAAGCAAATGATAGAAAAGGAACGTGAGGAACGACGCAAAAAATTAGAAGAAGAAAAGCAAAAAGAAGAGCAAGGTCAAGGGCAAATTGAAGAATAAATGATATTGGTAAGTTCCATATTGTTAAAGATTTTTTCATTGAACGACTCCAGAGTAAATGCCATGGCATTGTGGCCTTTTATAATTGTTAAAACAACTCAGTTACGCTCCAACAAGGCCTTAATTAATCACGAAAAAATTCACCACCGCCAGCAATTGGAATTGTTAATACTTCCTTATCACATTTGGTATTTTACAGAGTATGCATTGGGTTTAATAAAATACCGTTTCAATCATGATTTCGCATACCGTTCCATCAGTTTTGAGAAAGAAGCATACACCCATCAGGGTCAATTAGATTTTCTTAAAAAGCGCCCTTTTTTAAACCACCTTAAATTTTTCAAATGATCCAAGTTAATAAAGTTAAAACAAAGTCAGAAATAGATTCAATATTTAGTATCCGAAATCGGGTTTTTGTGGTAGAACAGAATGTAGAGGCTTCTGAAGAGTACGACGAAGACGACCAAAAATGCACCCATTTCATTGCTTATAACAATGGTGTAGCCTGTGGAACCGCAAGATGGCGTTTTAAGGACAAGGGGATTATTAAATTAGAGCGTTTTGCGGTTTTAAAAGAATACAGAAATACAGGAGTGGGAGCAGCATTGGTAAAAGCCGTGTTGCTAGACTTGCCGTATGCCACTAAAGTAATGCTTCACGCCCAAGTACATGCAGTTCCTTTTTATGAAAAAATGGGATTTAAATGTTACGGCCCACAGTTTGAAGAAGCTGGCATACAGCATTTTGCGATGGTTGCTAGTTAATAGTTAAGGGTTATTGGTTAAGGGTTATTAGTTGTCCCGCAGTACTGCGGGATGTTGAATTGTTAAATTGTTAAATTGTTGTCACTCTCAATGTTTCCCTCATTCTGGAATTCGGCTTTGCGAATGTCCAGAATCTCACAGTCGATAAAATTTGTCACCCTGAGTTTCAGCCCTAGGCTGAAGTATCGAAGGGCGACAACAAAGTATTCGTACACCATTTTTATCACTTGGTATAATCGCTGTTAGCAGCTGTACCGAAGGGCTACAAGTGGTTGATGGTTAATCGTTAATAGTTAAATTGTTGCATTGTCAAATTGTTTATTCGTCGAATTGTGTCACCCTGAGAGCCTCTGCTGAGCTAGTTTACCCTGAGCGGAGTCGAAGGGAAGTACTCTCGAAGGGTGACAAAAAGAAGTGAAGGACAGTAATGCAGATACTTCGGCAAAGGTGAATGTGCCAGAGGCAAAGACTTGAGTCACTAGAAAGATGCTAGCGAGAGCAAAGTTGAGACATGGTTTCAGCCTTTGACTATCGGAGATAATTTTACAGAAAATAGAGCAACAAACTTTGCATCCTAAACTGCGATTTACAGATTTCGAACAAAATAGAAACAAAAAATACAAAAAAGATTTATTTTCGCTGTTTAATAATTATCAAAATATGTTGAATGGAAAAGTAGCCTTAATAACAGGCGCAAGTCGAGGTATAGGAAAAGGAATCGCAGAAACATTTGCTAAAAATGGCGCCAACATTGCCTTTACTTTTGCAAGCTCTGTTGAGAAAGCAAGACAATTTGAGTCTGAATTATCTGCACAATATGGTGTAAAAGTGAAAGGTTATCAAAGTGATGCCTCTAACTTTGCTGCGGCTCACGAATTGGCCGATTTGATAATTGCTGATTTTGGAAGTATTGATATTTTAATTAATAATGCAGGTATTACCCGTGATAATCTTTTAATGAGAATGACCGAAGAACAATGGGATGAAGTGATTAATACCAATTTGAAATCGGCATTCAATTTGACCAAAGCGTGTTTGAAAACATTCTTAAAAAACAGATCGGGTAGTATTATCAATATGACCTCTGTTGTGGGTGTTACAGGTAATGCAGGTCAGTCCAATTACAGCGCAAGTAAAGCAGGTATGATTGGGTTTACAAAGTCTATGGCCAAAGAATTAGGTAGTAGAAATGTGAGATGTAATGCTATTGCACCAGGTTTTATTGAAACAGAAATGACAGGCGCTTTAAACGAAGATATTAAAAAACAATGGGTTGATACCATTCCTTTAAAAAGAGGAGGTTCTACAGAAGATGTTGCTAATGTTTGTCTGTTTTTGGCAAGTGATATGAGTGCTTATGTTACTGGACAAACCATCAGTGTTTGTGGTGGTATGTTAATGTAATAAAAAGTGGCACTAGACCAAGAATATATCGAACCAGAAGAAGACAAGGAAATGTCTTTTTTCGACCACATTGATGTTTTAAGAAAATATCTAATTAGGAGTGCTTATGCATTGGTGATAATGTCCATTGTGGCATTTATTTACATGGATTTTATTTTTCATGAGGTCATTACAGGTCCAATAAAAAATGATTTTTTGAGTTATCAATTGGTTTGTAAATTATCACATTATCTTTATAATTCCGACCAGTATTGCTTTCAGGAACTTAAATTTGATTTGTTAAACACTGAAATGGCTGGTCAATTTATGATGTCATTTAAATTGGCATTTATTGTAGGAATAGTGCTTTCTATGCCATTTATTCTATACCAAATTTGGTTGTTTGTTAAACCAGCTTTGTCAGCAAGGGAAAGAAAGAATACAAGGGGATTTGTGTTTTATACTACCGCTTTATTTGCAATGGGGATATCATTTGGCTACTTTGTTTTGTGCCCTATTTCGGTTAATTTTTTCTTTAATTATTCGTTAAGTCCAGATATTAAAAATTTCATCAGCATCCAAAATATTGTAGCTTTTGTAAGCCTATTGGTTTTGGGAACAGGTTTGATTTTTGAATTACCAATTTTAATGTATTTTTTGGCTAGAATTGGGTTGATTTCTTCTTCGTTTTTGAAAAAATACCGTAAACATGCCTTTGTAATTATTCTGATTGTTGCGGCTATTGTAACTCCACCTGATGTAGTAAGTCAGATTATATTAACCATTCCATTGTATTCCCTTTTCGAGTTAGGGGTATTAATTGTAACTCGAGTAGAACGTCAGCAAAAATTAGAACAATAAATTCCATGATACAAAAATTACATATTGGTTGCGACCACGCAGGATTCGATTTAAAACAAGAATTGATCAACTTATTAAGTAGTCAGAACTATGTATTAACCGACCACGGTTGTTTTTCGAAAGAGTCTATGGATTATCCAGATGTGGTTCACCCATTAGCAGCTGCTGTTGAGTCTGACTCAGAATCACTTGGACTATTGATTTGTGGAAGTGGCAATGGTGTTTGCCTTACAGCTAACAAACACAAAGGAATTAGAGCGGCATTGTGTTGGTTGCCCGAATTGGGTGCCTTAGCCCGTCAACATAATAATGCCAATATATTGTGTTTGCCTGCCCGTTTTATAAGTTCAGAACAAGCTAAAGAAATCGTTTCTGCCTATCTTAAAGCTGAGTTCGAAGGTGGAAGACACCAAACCAGGGTTGATAAGATAGTTATTGGTTAATAGTTAATAGGAATTAGCGTGACTAGGCTCAGCCTAGTGGAGTAGGGAGTAGGGAGTAAGGAGTAGGGAGAAGCGTGACTAGGCTCAGCCAAGTGGAATAGGAATTAGCCGAAACTATGCTCATTGCTCTTCTTTAAAAATCTCTTTGCTTTCTCCCGAATGGCTCGGGAGTGTTTTCTCAGTGTTCTCCCGAATTACTCGGGAGTGGTTAAATTTCCCAGCGCTCTCCGTACTTAATTCTTCATATTTTCCAGCGCCCTCCCGAATAACTCAGGAGTAGTCAATGAACAATTGTTAACGTTATTATTCTAAATAATTAAGAAAATACCATTATTTATTTTACTTTTGTGGCTTATTGTTTATGAAAAAAATTATACTTTTTTATGCTTTGTTTTTAAGCATACTAACCATTTCAGCTAAAAGTGTTGATGTAACTAAAGCCCAACAGGTTGCCTTTAATTTTTTAAGTCATTATCACCAAATTTCAAGTATTAATGAATGTAAATTAGTTTATACAGAATCCTCTAAATCATACAATTCTACTAGTCAAGAAATAGCAGTCAACTATTTCTATATTTTTAATTTTCAAAATAAAGGGTTTGTTATAGTCTCTGCTGATGATGTATTAACGCCTATCTTTGGATACTCAGACCAAAATAACTTTACTTCAAACGATATGCCTGCTCAAGTCGTTAAATGGTTAGAAGGTTATAAAGAACAAGTTAGATATTCCATTACTAATAATTTAGCAGCGAACTCTACCATAACTGAACAATGGAATGATTTGTTGAGTGGTACTTTGCCCGTAAGTGTTGGCACAACCATACCCAATTCTCCTACCAAACGTGCAAGTGTTTCACCACTTTTAAGCACAAAATGGAATCAATCTCCCTATTACAATGCTTTATGTCCACTTGATAATGCATCAGGACAAAGAACAGTGAGCGGTTGTGTTGCTACAGCTATGACACAGGTAATGAAATATTGGAACTACCCTACACAGGGAACTGGTAATCACACTTATTCTCATAGTAAATATGGTAATTTATCAGCAAATTTTGGTGCAACAACATACAGTTGGTCATCAATGCCTAATACGGTAACTTCAACCAATAATGCAGTTGCAACATTAACTTACCAAGTTGGTGTAAGTGTTGATATGAACTACGGAATTGGTTCAACGGGAGGAAGTGGTGCTTATGTTATAAGCAGTAGAAGTCCTGTTACACACTGTACCGAATATGCTTTGAAAACTTATTTCGGTTATAAAAATACTTTACAAGGGATTGAAAGAGTGAATTATTCACAAACAAATTGGATTAATCTTTTAAAGGCTGAATTAAATGCTTCAAGACCTATTATATATGCTGGTTTTGGTGGCGGTGGTGGTCATTGTTTTGTTGCCGATGGGTATGATAACAATGATTACTTTCATTTTAACTGGGGTTGGGGTGGTAATTCAGATGGTTATTTTAGTATAAATGCACTCAATCCTGGGGCATTAGGTACTGGTGGTGGTAGTGGAGGATTTAACAGTGGACATCAAGCTGTTATTGGAATAGAACCCCCAAGTGGCGGCGGCGGTTCAGCAGATTTGGATATGAGATTGTATTCAACTCTTAATTTCAGTAGTTCGCCAATTACTTATTCAAGTAATTTTTCACTTTCTGTAGACTTGGCAAACTACGGTACAGGAAGTACTCAAAATTTTAACGGGGAATTAGCTGCGGCAGTTTTTAATTCTAGCAATCAGTTTGTTGCTTTTATTGAAACCAAAACTGGCGTTAATATCGACTTCCTTAAATATTTGCCTACGACATTCACATCTTCTGGTATTGGCGCCATGACCCCTGGAACTTATACTGTTGGGGTTTATTATAAAAAAACTGGAACTACTGATTGGAAAGCTTTTACTAACGGCAATTATCAAAATTTTACAACAATTACAGTGGTAGGTGATGATCAAAATCCATTGAAACTTTATGCAGCAATTACAACGGATCCATCTATTTTAATTCAGAATCAAACATTTGATATTGAATTTGACATAGCCAATTTTGATGTAAGTGATTTTTCGGGAATAGTTTCTGTTGACTTACATAAATCCGATGGAACATGGATTAAAGAACTTAAAAAAGTGGAAAATTTAAGCTTGCAATCTGGGTATCATTTTACAAATGGATTAACTTTTACAATAGATGGAGGGTTGTCTGAAGAACCGGGGACTTATCAGTTATTCGTTTGGTCTAAAAAAACAAACGGACAATGGGAGTATGTGGGTTCAGGTGATTATTCAAATCCTGTAAATATTCAGTTAACAGCGCCAGGGATTTTGGCGGATAAATACGAAAATAACAATACTTCAAACATCGCTTATGAGATGCCTTTAAGCTTTAATGGCAATATTGCAAAAACATCTACAATTGGCTCTAATTGTCATAATGGTACAGATTACGATTATTATAAATTTACATTGCCAGAAGGTTATCAATATACCTTAAGTCCAAGAATCAATGATGCTTATAAATCAAACGATGGTAAAACGTATACATTAGATGCTGTTTTTTCATATTCAACAAACGGAACTACTTGGTCAGACGCATTTGATTCAGATTTGCCTAATAGCTTAATTGTAAATGGAAATAGCACCTTTTATATTTTAGTATCTCCTTATTTTACAGGTGATGTTGGAACCTATTTGTTAGATATTAGTATTAATAGAACTCAAACATCGACTATATTGGATGAAAAAATTCTTGAGTCTGTAAAACTTTATCCTGTTCCGGCGAGTCATCAGTTTTCTATCACTTGGAAAGATTTAAAGATTCAGGCACAAACTATCGATATTTTCGATGTATTGGGGAATAAAGTAGAAACATTTAATGTAGAAAATCAACTTTCCTTGAACGTGAATTCAAAGAATTATACAACAGGTTTATATACCATTATGATTAATTCTAATGAAGGAAAATTGATTAAGAAAATAAGTATTGCCCAATGAGAATCTTATCAGTAGCCCTAATTACTTTGATATTGTGGTCTTGTCAATCTAAAAAGAATAAAACTTTGTCTTTTGAACAACAATTTATACCTGGGCCAAGCGCTATTGTTTATAAAACCAAAAACAATTACAATGATTTAGTAGCGGTGATACTCTCTGATGACAAATCAGAAATTATTTCATATCCTGCGCCATCTGACGTTAAAAAAGAAGGTTATAATCCCACCCCTACAATATTAAAGAATGGTTATTTGTTAGATAATAGAGGTATAAATCCCAATGTGGCATTTATCAATTTAACCTATCAACAATATGGTGAATTAAAGGAAGTGCCTTCTTTGAAAACAATGTTCGAAATGATTGTAGATAAAGATCCTCTATTGGAAATGTGCAACTGTGGTAATCGAGATAGTATTCAAAATACAGAAACTAAATTGAATTATTTGATTAAGAAAAACCTTCTTAATAATAAGTGTAAGAAAATAAAGTAATTAAGCCAATACTCAATCGTGTATATGACCACAATTTGGGCATTTTAACTTGTCTTTCTGAATTGTTACTTTCAAAAATCCTGAGGTTAATATGGACGTAGGAATAGCAAACAGTAACCAGCCACTAATACCTATTATTCCACTGATTATTTTGCCAAATGGGGTAATCGGAATTACATCCCCATAACCAACCGTTGTAATGCTTGAAATCGTAAACCACATGGCTGAGGTGATGTTTTTAAATACCTCAGGTTGTGCCTTGTTTTCTGCAATAAAAATTAAACATGAGTAAAAAATAAACATGAAAAATATCATCGTAAAACTAATCAACAGTTGTTCTCTTTTTAAATAAAAAACTTGTCCTATCACTCTAAATGCATCCAAATAACGAATGGCTTTAAACAGTCGCAACACCCTAAAAATGCCAAATACATAGAAGTAACTATTATTAGATGATAAAAAGAAATAATACATAGGCAACAATGCCAATATGTCAATCAACATTAAAGGGGTAATTACATATTTTAATCTCCCCTTAAATGGATGTGAGTAGCTTGGTATTTCGACGCAAGTGTATAGTCTTAAGATGTATTCAAACGTAAAGAATACAATAGTAACAAATTCCAAAAACAATAACACATGCGTGTAGTCTTTTTGAATAATATCGAATGTTTCGAGCAGTAAATTTAAAGAGCTTAAAACAATTAAGCTAAACAATATGAAATGAAACAAACGATTAAGTGGTCGTTTGCTTTTGTGGTCGTCAATAATATGAAATATTGCCTTTCTAAGGGTATTTGAATTCATATTACTTTAGGTTATTTGAAAATCGGCGACTTATTACTGATTGGCTTTTTTATGGTCGGCCAAAAATTTAGCCAAACCAATGTCTGTAAGTGGGTGGTTTAATAATCCCAAAATAGCATCTAATGGACATGTTACCACGTGAGCACCAGCCTCAGCAGATTTAACAATATGTAAAGGATTTCTTACAGAAGCTGCCAATATTTGAGTTTTGTAGTTCTGCATAGAATAAATATGTGAGATTTGTGAAATTAAATCCATACCATCCCAACTGATATCATCTACTCTTCCAATAAATGGTGACAAATAGGTAGCGCCAGCTTTGGCTGCTAAAATAGCTTGACCTGCAGAAAATACCAAAGTGCAATTAGTGCGAATGCCATTGGCAGTAAACCAACTAATGGCTTTAATGCCGTCTTTAATCATTGGTACTTTTACAACGATATTAGAATCAATTGCAGCTAATTTTTTACCTTCACTAATCATTCCTTCAAAATCTGTAGAAATAACTTCAGCACTTACGTCCCCTTTTTCTACAATATTGCAAATGTCTTTGTAATGTTTAAAAACATTGTCTTCACCAACAATACCCTCTTTGGCCATTAATGAAGGATTGGTTGTTACACCATCAAGAATACCTAAGTCTTTTGCTTCTCTGATTTGATTTAAATTAGCTGTATCGATAAAAAATTTCATGTCACGAAAATAATAGCTCTTACTTAGGTTTCAAAATCAAGTTTTAAACAGATTTTTAAGGGTTTAGGTTTAAAAGGAACCAAAAATGTTTGAAAACGCAATTTTAGGCAATAGGTTGTGCCAATATAGACACTTCATTGATTTGTAATGCACTTATTAAAAATTTAACTTAATTTTGCAAACTACAATGTGGGAAAAAATTGCTAATTTCATACTAAGAAATAAATATTTCATTCTTGGTTTTATTGTCCTAACTACAGGATTTATGGCTTACAAGGCAACTCAAGTTGAATTGGCCTACAACATGCAAAAGTTAGTGCCAAAAAATGATGTTGAACTTATTGATTATGAGAATTTTAAAAAGGAGTTTGGAGACGATGGTAACAAGTTAATTATTGGGTTAAAATCGCCTAACATTTTCAAAGAAAAAGTCTTCAATGATTTGTTTCATCTAACTTCGGAAATTGATAAAATCAAAGGGGTTTACGACGTCCTATCTTTGTCAAATTTGTACCAATTGACTAAGGTTGATTCTATTAAACGATTTGTTTTAACGCCATTAATTACGGGTCCTCTTAAACAGCACGAAATAGAATCAACCT
>JBIPNH010000199.1:0-3075 GCA_044373665.1 Bacteroidia bacterium | reverse complement strand
TTTTGAGATTACAAATTTCTTCTGTTTTAATATGGAGTTTGGTTTTATTTGTTGCAAAAGGATTGTTAAATATTCAAATTGTACCTTAACACAAGCTATGGAAGAAAAAGGAAAATTAATATTAGTCCCTACTCCTATTGGGAATTTAAAAGACATAACACTTAGAGCCCTAGAAACCCTTCAGAATTGCGATGTAATTTTAGCAGAGGACACCCGAAATACTGGTCAACTACTAAAACATTACAGCATAGATAAACCAATGCAAAGTTATCATGCGCACAACGAACACGACAAATACAAAGACGTTATCCATCAACTTAATGCGGGCAAAACGATGGCAATGGTTACCGATGCGGGCACTCCCGGAATCAGTGACCCCGGTTTTTTGATTGTAAGAGCGTGTATAGAAGAAAATATTAAAGTGGAATGCCTACCCGGTGCCACAGCTCTTATACCTGCATTGGTAAAAAGCGGCATGCCGACCGACCGTTTTATTTTTGAAGGATTTATTCCTGTCAAAAAAGGTCGAAAAACCAGATTAGAACAAATGAAGTTAGAGTACAGAACAATCGTTATGTACGAGAGTCCCTACAAACTCCTGACTACATTAAAGGATTTGGCATTGGCACTTGGAGACGACAGAAAAGTGGCGATTTCGCGTGAGTTAAGCAAACTATTTGAGGAAACTTTTTATGGTTCTTTGAAAGAAGCGCAACAGCATTTTACCAAAAAAGCCCCAAAAGGAGAATTTGTAATTGTAATACAAGGCAATAATGATGAAACCAATTAAACCCATTTATCTTTCGCTACTAAGTGGCCTACTTTTATACATTGCTTGGCCCCCTTTTTATACTTATTTCATCTTATTAATTGGGTTTGTTCCCCTACTATTAATCCACGAACAATTAAAAAACTCGAAAAAAAAACATCTTAAATTTTGGGCTTGGAGTTATTTAAGTCTGTTTATCTTTAATGTCGGTTCCACATGGTGGGTGTGGAATGCCAGTGAAAGCGGTGCTGTTATTATGCTTGTATTAAATTCTTTAATCTTAAGCATCCCTTTTTTCTTATTTTCATTAACCCAAAACACACTTCCAAAAACAGGCTATCAATCTTTGGTTTTTTACTACTTAGCCATGGAATATTTCCATTTCAACTGGAGCGCAAGTTGGCCTTGGCTAACTTTGGGCAAAGGTTTGGCTAGAGGAACTGAGTTCATACAATGGTACGAGTTTACTGGCGAAATGGGAGGCACTTTACTCATATTACTTGCCAACATTATGATTGCAAAAGTAATCATTAGCAAAGTCTACAAAAACATTTGGCATGTTTTGGCACTACTAGTATTAACCGTTGGCCTTTCATACGCTATTTCTTCCAGCCATTTTAATTTAGAAAAAGGAAGTGGGATTCATTGTGTAGTGGTTCAACCCAATATTGACCCCTACGAAGAAAAATTTGAGTCAGGTTCGCGTTATATGTCTCCTGAGGATCAAATCAATCAAGGTATAAACATTGGCAAACCACTCATAAAACCCAAAACTCGTTTACTTATTTTTCCTGAAACAGCCATTGTTGGATACAACAATATTCATCAAATTAACGAGAGTAGTAATTTAAGTTCGATAAAACAACTAACCGATTCTAATTCCTTAATGATAATTTCTGGAGCCGAATCATACGAAACTTATGATGGAGAAAAAAAACGACCTACTATTTCTGCGCGCAATGAAGAAGACTCTGAATTGTGGTGGGATGCCTACAATACAGCTATAAGTTTGAAAGAAGGCAAGGTTAGTGAATATTACCACAAATCGAAATTAGTACCGGGTGTAGAGAAAATGCCTTTCAGTTTTTTAGAACAATTAAGTATTGACTTGGGAGGAACTTCTGGCAGTTTAGGCACAAGTAAAAAACCAATTAATTTTCAGATTGACAGTAATTATTCAATTAGTCCTTTGATTTGCTATGAATCAATCTATGGCGACTATGTTGCGGACTTTGTAAGACAAGGTGCTAATATGCTAGCCGTAATTACCAACGATGCTTGGTGGGGAAATACGGATGGACATAAACAGCATTTACTGTTTGGCGCTATTCGATGTATTGAAACTCGCAAAGAAATGGTTCGAAGTGCAAACACAGGCATTTCGGCTAAAATCAATAAATTCGGGGAAATTACGACTCAAACAAAATACAATGAATTAACTGCCTTTGAGTGCAATATTAGACCCAACAATATCCAAACCTTTTATGTTAAATACGGTAATATTTTAGGAAAAATGGCTTCATTTATTGCCATTGCTTTGTTGCTTGGCACCTTGGTAAAATTAGTCGCAAAAAAAGGCTATTAAAAAATAATAGCCTTTTTGAAATATTTTGAATAAAGTGAATTAATCGTGTTGATGTCCACCTGGACCGTGCACATGACCGTGACTTATTTCTTCACCTGTTGCTTCTCTTACTTCTAAAACTTCGCCTGTAAAATGCAAATCTTGACCAGCCAAAGGGTGATTAACATCCACCGTTACAGTAGTTTCATTAATCGCTAAAACAGTAGCAGGCACCATTCTGCCTTCTTGGTCTTGAAGAGGGATTACGTTACCTAAAGCAACTTCTTCCATTAGTTCACCTTCTTTTTTAAACATTTCTTGATCTAAATCAATAATAGCTTCATCGGTACGCTCACCATAAGCATCTATTGCTGCAATACCAAATGAAAATGTATCCCCTGCATTTAAACCGATTACGTTGTTTTCAAAATCAGGTATCATTTGACCCACACTACTCATAAAAGTTAGCGGTTGTTTTCCTGCCGAAGATTCGATTGATTCACCCGCTTCGTTGTCCTTAAATAAGTTGTAATGTAAGGTAATTACTTTGTATTGCATATCTGTTTGTTAATAAAATTTTTTCAAAATTACGCTAAATATTAAGGATAAAAAAATAGATGGAAATTATTTATTGTGTTACTCCATAGCGCTTATTTAAACCCGAATTATACAAAACCCCTAAGGCGTTTTTATCCTTTTTATGAATTTTGAAAGATTAAGAGTCAAGCCTAGTTCATTGGAT